>JAYUFK010000033.1:0-2597 GCA_043739325.1 Methylocapsa sp.
CGCGGATCGCAGTGCGGAATGGCAAGGCGACCCCTCGGGCGCGGCGCAATTGGCGAATAGATCGTGGAGCGCACTGACCGACGGCTTCAAGCGGCTTAGATAATAGCTCCGGATCGCCTCTTCGAGCACCGCTTCGACGTCGTCGGCGAGGCGCCACGCTCCCCTCGGCGGACCGGGCTTGGCGACCAGCATCGAACTCATCACCGGCTCACCGCGGTATCGGTCAATCAACGCGTAGAGCCGGGCGCGGCGAAGACCAAGCGCGCGGCAGGCCGTCTTGGCTTCCGTGGGCGTCAAAGGCCCCCCGCTCGCCAGCGGCCTGATGATCGCCTCCCGCGCAACAGCTTCCCGCGCCCCCGGTCGTCATCGACATCGAGCTTGTCGATCTTGCGCTTCAGGTGTCATCAAACGTTGCGCTCGCCCATTCCAGCGAATCAGGGATAAATTCCACCTGTCTCAGCAAATTCCACTCAACCTCGGCCAGAGAAAAGTGTTACGAATCAGCGGACCGGAGGCTATTGAACTTGAGCAAACGACAGCCATCGTTAGGCGCGTTGCGAGGCTGGAAAGCCCCCGATCCAGCGCCCCGAGGCAGCGCTTTTCGTGCCGAAACTCCGCACGGAGTTCGCGTTACGCCATCCGACGTTGACGCCGCCGCCCGCCATGTCATATAGCTAGCTTGGCTAGCCAGAAATACCCCGATGGAATGGCAACTGCAAGACGCCAAGAACCATTTCTCGAAACTCGTGCAAACCGCGCGCACGCAAGGGCCGCAGATCGTCACCCTGCGCGGCGAACGCGCGGCGGTGGTTCTGTCGGCGAGCGATTATGACGCGCTCACCGCCGCCCGCCCCAATCTCGTCGACTGCCTCCTGTCCGAGCCGCCCTGGGACGACGAACTCGCTGAGGCCGTCGAGCGCCGCGCCAAGACGCCCAGCCGCGACGGGGCTTTCTGATGTATCTCGTCGACACCAACGTCGTCTCGGAGGCCCGGCGCGGCTCGGTCGAGGCGGTCGGCTGGCTGCGATCGGTGAATCCTCTCGCGGTCTATCTGAGCGTGATCACGCTGGGCGAGATCATGCGGGGCGTCGCCTTGAAGCAAAAGACCGATCCCCATGCGGCCCACCCTCTCGTGCGATGGCTGCAAACCCTGCGAAGCGATCATGGCGACCGAATTTTGCCCATCACCGACTCGATCGCCCTCGAGTGGGGTCGGATCGCCGCGCTACGCCTCCGCGGCGACGCCGATGGCCTGATCGCGGCGACGGCTGTCGTCCATGATCTGATTGTGGTCACGCGCAACGTCGCGGATTTCGCGGATACGCGGGCGACGATTTTGAACCCTTGGGAGACGACATGATCGACCCGTTGGGCGCCATTTCCGATTCAGGTTCCCTGAACTTGGAACCTCGGCCATCCCTCGACAATTCGATCCTTGACGATGGCGCCGCCAGGACGACCTTGCCCACCCATCTGAGGGATCTCGCGGAAACCGCGCGCGATTACGCCAAGGCGTCCAGTTCCGAAAACACCCGTAGAGCCTATGCCTCCGACTGGCGCCATTACACCGGCTGGGCGCGCCGCCTTGGCCTGCCCGCCCTGCCGGCGAACCCGCAAACGATCGGCCTCTACATCGCCGCCTGCGCCTCCGGCGCGGCATCAGGCAAACCAGGTTGCGTCGCCACGATCGAGCGCCGGCTGTCGGCGCTGATGTGGAATTTCGCGCAGCGCGGGGAAAAATTCGATCGCGCGGACCGGCATGTGGCCACCGTGTTGGCGGGCGTGCGCCGCACCCAGGGGCGGCCGCCCGAGCAAAAGGAAGCGGTGCTGTCCGAGGATTTGCTCGGCATGGTCGCGACCCTCGATCTCGGCGATCTCCGGGGGCTCAGGGACCGCGCGATCCTTCTTGTCGGCTTCGCCGGCGGCCTGCGCCGCTCGGAAATCGTCGGCCTCGCCGGCCATCCCGAGGACGCGCTCGACGGCGGTTGGATCGAAATCCTGCCCGAGGGTCTCCTCCTGACGCTGCGCGGCAAAACCGGCTGGCGCGAGGTGGAGATCGGGCGCGGCTCGTCCGACGCCACCTGCCCCGTTGTCGCCTTGGAAACCTGGCTCAAGTTCGCGCGGATCGACCGCGGGCCGATCTTTCGCCGCGTCGTCGGCAAGTCGGTCGGCGCCGAAGGCCTGACCGACAAGCATGTGGCGCGGTTGGTCAAGCGAACCGCCATGGCCGCTGGCGTGCGCGGCGACCTCTCCGAAGCAGAACGGGCGCGGAAATTCTCCGGCCATTCGTTGCGCGCGGGCCTCGCTTCCTCGGCCGAGGTCGATGAGCGCTACGTGCAAAAACAGCTCGGCCACGCCTCCGCCGAAATGACCCGTCGCTACCAGCGCCGGCGCGATCGGTTCCGCGTCAATCTGACCAAGGCGGCGGGGCTATAGTCGAGAGCGCCAAAGGCGTTCCCGCAAGTCCGCGCCCTTGCGACGGCTGCTGTTTTCTGAATCCCTGTCGTCGTTCGGCAATGGCGCAGATGATTCGTGGCGGGGAAGAATATCAGCGACCCCTATCTGGACATTCTGAACGAGGACGCCACCCCTCTCGC
>JAYUFK010000034.1:0-19419 GCA_043739325.1 Methylocapsa sp.
TCAAAGCGCCAGCGAGCCCGCACCACCATGGCGGCATCATTCCGTTAGAGGTGGCGGCATCATCTCGTTACAGCATGGCGCTTTCGTCGGAATCCGCACAACGGCTCAAAACGCACTAATAGCCGCTGCCGAGCAGACGATTATCGGCTCCGGCGCGGCCTGGATCGCAGACTTTTCCCGGAATCCTGTCCTCGATCCGTCGCCATTTCCCGTCGTGAAGCTCATACCGCATGACCACGCTTCGCGCTCCGACTCGATTGAACCGAAACGCAACGAGTTATCCCTTTAAAGCGGCGGGAATGTTCATTGGACGTATTGGCTCATCGCGCGTGCTGAATGTTGTCGCGGGCATCATGTAACGGTGTATAGGCTCACCCAGGGCGACAAAGCGTTGAAACGCCGCGGCGATGTGAAGCTATGCTTGCCAAGAGGAAATTCAGTTAGCAAACCAGATCAGAGTGGCAATGCCAAGATCGATAATTTCCCTGGTCGCGGGATTTATTAGCGCTGCGGCGATGCTTGCAGTCGTCGCGGCCGCCACCGAACAATCGCCCGCACCACTCTATGCCAATGGCCTTCCAACATCGGATTCATATTTTCCGATTGCGTTGTGGCTGCAATCGCCTTCGCGGGTGCCGGAATACGAGGCAATCGGGATCAACCTCTTCGACGGCCTGTATGAGGGCTCTACCAAGGAACAACTCGCTGAGTTGAACAAGTACGATATGCTTGTCATCGCTGACCAGAATGACATTGCATTAAGTTCGCCGAATGCACGCGTCATCAGGGGATGGACGAAGATCGACCAACCGGATAACGCGCAACCCCCCGGCTCGGGTTTCTTGAGCTTTGGTAACGGCTTAAGGGGCATCTGCATACCGGCCAAAGAAGTCGCAAACCGATCGGCCGAAGTAAGGTCAAGGGACCCTACACGTCCGATCCTAATCGGATTCGGCCGTTGCGTGGCAGATCCGAATTGGAGCGGTTGAGGGCGTTGCAATGGGGACTTGGGCTACCATAATGTCGCCGCCAAGGGAGCCGATATCCTTTCGTTCGACATATATCGGGCCGCTTCGGAGACTCCTGGCGTCCCCGGCAGGCTCGACTTACCCGCGCGCGGCGTCAGACGGTTACGCGCCGCCGCGCACGAGGGGCAGCACATCTGGACAACCTTCGAAACAACTCATATCAAATCCGGAAGGGCCAGGGTCAGCCCTGCGCAGTTGCGATCCGAAGTCTGGCTCTCTCTCATCCAGGGCGCCACAAGGATCATTTACTTCGCCCATGGGTAGACCGACGGTTTTCGCGAGGATAGCCTATTCAGATATCCAGACATTGTTCAGGCAATTAAAAGTCTGAATGCGAACCCGAAACAATTCGCTCAAATCCTCAACAGTCCGACGATTGATTAACGAATTACACTTTCTTCGACCATTGCGGTCGTGTCGATGGTTAAGCAATACCGCGGAGCATTCTAATTGTTCGCTGGCTCGACGGATGTCGGAACAGACGCGATTTCCTTCTGACTTCGATCTTTTGAGGAATTACACGCCGAGGTCGTCGGCGAGAACCGAATACTATCGACATCAAACGGCGCCTTCCATGACACTTTCGGCAGAGAGTATCACATCCATATCTATCGAATATCGAGAATGCGCGCCCGCCGTGATTGCGCCCTACGGTAGTTTTTACCTTCGCGCCATTGCTCGTCCGGGAGCCATCTAATTGCACACGACGCCGCCAACGGTGGGATTCCCGGTGTCGACGTTTTGCCATGTCTCCAGGACATAATTGCCGATCCTCATCCACTGGTCGGTCGGCGCTCCCCGTGGATACCAGATGCCCCAATAGCCCACGCAGGGATAGTGAACTGTGGAGAACTTGTTATTGATGAAACGGACGTTGGTTACTGAATAGCCGCCTTGCGGACTTTGTTCAGAAGGGTTGTAATCTTCAGCATAAATCGAAAACCCGCCGCCCGCTATAAGGTTGTTCTCGACAGTGATGTTATCACTATTCCGCCGACCGTCCCAAATTGCTATTGCGGAATTCTGGTTCTGGGTAACGTCGAACGTGTTGTGTCGGATTAGGCCAATGGACCCCCCCTCCGTCTGGAATCCGTCAATGTGACCATTTGAGGGAAGAGTCGAAAAGTTGTGTAGATAATTGTCGCGATACCTAAAGTTGTCCGCATCCCACGCCCATAATCCATCATTTGTGTTGAATATATTGTTATTGAACGCGACGACGCTTGTGCCCTGGTGCCATATTCCCGCATGGGTTGCGTTGTTACCATCAAGCGTATTGTTATAGATCGTCGCGCTGGCCCCTGATTCGATCTTTATCACTCCAGTACCGTTAACCGCCGTACCCGTGCCAAAGCTACTGATTATCCAACTATTCCTTATGACGACATTCTTGGCAGTAATATCCAAACCGCCAGTAATTTTTTCGCCGTCAACGATAGTATTATCGACCGAGATGGTTCGACCCACTGTATTCTTAAGTGCCAGGCCCGATGGATATCCGGTATTTTTTGGCCCCGGCCAGCCACATGCTTCCAGTGAATTCCAAACACGATGGACACAATCGATGTTCGCATTCGCTAGTTGCAAGCGACCAATTTGCGAGTGAAGGTCGTTGACGAACCAGATTTCGCCGCCGGGCCCGACCGTCAAGCCTTTTACCGGGAACGACGAAGTTCCGGCCACAACAGGAATGGGAAATTCAGTTATATTGCCCGCAGTCGAAATTTTGCCAATTCTTCCTTCCGCTTCCCCGAAATATATTTGGTTATCGGGACCTAAAATGATGTTGATAGGGCTACCGGTCAGCCCGGAACTAAAGTAGGTGAGAAAACTTCCATCTAGTCGGATGCTGCCAATACGCTTTCGCGCCGGATCGCAGAACCATATATGGCCATCTGGCCCAGTCGTAATTCCATAGCTGCCGCTCGAGCCTAAAAAACCGAGCGGAAATTCAGTGACTTGGCCGCTCTGAGTTACTCTCCCAATGGTGCTTCCAGATTGCTCGATATACCAAATATTGCCATCTCCAGACAATGCGACAGCGGTCGGCTGCGTATTGTTGTTGTTAATGGGCACAAATTTCGTCACGCCAGATGTATCGAACTTCCCGATGCCTTGCGCCAGCGTGGAGAACCAAATGTCGCCCAGAAAGTCGAAGGCCATTCCATAGGATTGCAGCGCCGAAGCGCCGGCAGAATGAAGGGTGTTGTTACCGGAGCCCGTTGTTTGCCCGATTATTGCTTGGTTGAAGCCGGCAAACCAAATTGTAGTGTTGCCTAATCCGGCTATCAGTGCGCGCACGTCGATTCCCACGCTCGGAGCCCCATAGATCGTACCCACACCACTTGGATTAAACGACACCAGATTGCCGGTATTATGTTCAGCGATCCAAAGAGATCCAGAGGCAAGTGCGATGCGGGTGGCCCCGCCGTTGTCAACCGGACTGGTCCAAATGGTCATCTGTTGACCGTTGACAGTCGATACGCTGGCGGAATAATTGACGGGTGTTGGCGCGGCGGCAAGAGAGGGAAGATCCGCCGAAAGAATTGCACCGCCTACACTCAACACGGTCGCCAGTCTCAATTTCTTGTCTTTCAGATTCCACTTTAAGAATTTGACAAATCTCATGGCGCTTCCAATCGCGAATTGCGTATTGTTTGGAAAATAACTTTAATTCGATGCGAGGGCGCTAACTCTACAACGCGAATTCCAATCAACGCTTAAACATTTCCGCTTTGTAGTCCGCCGTCATGATCAATCCTTGATGGCCGTCGTCACCTCGAACTTTGGCTTTTCTATGCTCATGAGATGATGCGCGGTCGGAGATTCACACATCAAGCAGCGGGGAAATAGGAAATCGCGACAGTCGCTATACCCAATTCGACCGTACTTACTCCGGAAGAGAATTATCCTTGTCTGTTCATCGGGCCTCGTTGGGCGGTTTTTCTCTGCCTGGGAAAGTTCGGAGGCAATGGGAATTTCAAAACCTGCGCGATCTCAACATTTTAGGCAAATTCGAGGTTTGACCAACGTGTCCCTTGACGGTTAATTCCCAAAGACAGTCAATCGAGAAACGATTCCTGATGGGTCAATTCGGATAGATCGGACCGGCGGCCAAATGACCACAAGATCCAACCTAACTCATAGCTGCGGCATTCAAGTCGCAGCTCTAGCTGCGAAGGGTCCGCAAGGCCTGAAGGTCGGCGCATGACCGAGTTAGAAATCGCGCGAATCGCTCTCCACTTGTCTGTCCGAAGTTCTCCCTTTCTGACCTGCGACCGAATTGATAGGTGGAGCGACCGGTCGAGCATAGGCTTGGCGAGCTGGTTTGCGCCGAGGACCCATTTAAACCCCTTAATGAGCGCCTCTCGCGCCTCTAAGACGCCATGGAGTTCGGCAAATTCGAGGAAGGCGGGCGCCATTCCGTACTGGTGGACAGAGTAAATCTCGTAAAAGTCCACAACGTGGCCTTGGCGAGCGTCAAAAAACCATGGCCATTCGCCATTCGGACCTTGTAAAGATATAAGCTTCCGGCTGCATCTATTCGCAATATCTATGGCGCGTGCGCTATTCCTCACCTCGCCATAATAGTAACAGGCCAATGTGAGGTATACTTGCGACGCAAACGAGGCGAAACGATGTCTCGGTCCTGAAGGCGTATCGCCAAATAGCCCTGATGCCCACGCATATTCAACTTCGATCTGGGAAAACAAGTCGTCGGCGATCGGGGACCAGATTGACGGATCGCGGCGAACTTGAGTCGCCGCTCCCGTGAGAATCATCCCGATATCTTGCGCCCGCAAAGATTGGCGCTTCTTTGAATCGGACAACATAGCGCGGAGATGCACAATTAGCGGCTCCGGAACATCAAATTGACACTCGCCAGCCACCCAAAGAGCCATGCCATGAGCATACTCTCGCACCGGTAATTCGATAAGCTGCCGGGCGTTGCTCTGGAATATCTGCGCTGTATCAATGTTCGCGGGAACGGCAGATACTCGCGACAGACCCAACAGGACATTGAGAGTATAAAAGACGTCGCTTCGGGGAAGCGATTGGTTGGCTTGTGGTCGACCATCCAAATGGTATACGTGCGACCAGCGGCCAAACTCGGGCAGCCAACACCGCGCAAGGCCCTTCAATGCGTAGTCCACGAGGGGCGAATTCGAATGAAGCATGATCGCGACGCGCTCCAGTTGATCATATCGAAACCGTTAAGTCAGCGCGGATAAAGATGGAAATTGCCTTGGCCCGCCAAACCCTTATTTTATTTTGGTTGCACGGATGATGTACTGTAGCGCACAGACGTCCGTCAGCAGGCCAGCGGACAATTTTGCAACCGTCCTGTCGAGTCGTCGCCGAAAATTAACGCCGACAGCGTCGATTCGAAGACCGCTTGAAGCCATTAACTCAATTGCGGTGGCGCGGACAAAAAAGCGCAGATGTGTTCGGTCAAGCAAGCCCGCATCGGCAAGCTGCCACTTGCCGGCGAGCAACAAGCCCATGCTTACCGTATAATGCCGAATGTTCGGAATGCTAGCGACGATAGAGCCTCCAACCCTCAGACGTTGATGTAGAGAAGCAATTACGGCCCAGGGATTCTTTAGATGTTCGAGCACATCGAGGCAAAGGAAAAGATCTATGTTTTCAACATAGTCCGGTAACGGAGCCGCCTCCACATCTATTACCTCCGCCGCATCGAGTTGGTCCCGCGCCTTAGCAATTGACAAATCATGCACATCGAATCCAGCGGCAAAGCTTGAGTTATAGCTTTGCTTAATACGTGCGAGAGTGGTTCCGGTACCGCACCCGATCTCACAAATTCGATCGGCCGCCGCAGGAAGGTACGGCAAAATTTCCTGCCGATCCCAGCCAAAGTAGGCGGAATCCTTTTCTTTGTAATGATTGATAAAGATCTGATCCATTGTGTTATACGTCCAGGATTATTGCCTCATGGCAGAGACCCGCGACAGGCTTAAGGAAGGAAAAGCCCTATCGAATTTTCTCAATTCCTTCGTTGAGATGATTTACCTTCTGTTATGGACCATGAAAATTTATCTGCTATGCTCGGTCACCGGCAGGGGCCGCGCGTAAATTGGCGATTAGACACTGCGCGCAAATCCAATTTAACCTAAATCCTCGCAGATATTCTAGAGGACCTGCGCTTTGCGGGGGCGAAGAGATGACGGCGTCGCAGAAATGGAGGCCGCTGTCGTTGTCAATCGGCTTGCTTTACGTGCTCGCCGCGGTGGCGGCTCTTATTCATTCCAAAGACTCTCTCCACGCTCCAGATGAATTTGAATACCTGTCCATTGGACAAACTCTCGTCCGAAGCGGGATATTTTCGATCGACGGCGTTACACCGACAGCTTGGCGCTCGCCGGGGTTCCCCGCCATTATCGCCGTCCTGTGGTGGATCTGGCCGAGTGTGTATCTGATAAAAATCGTTGGGCTTAGTTGCTGGCTGGCGACAGGTTTCCTCGTCGGGCGACTGGCTTATTTCTTCCGGGGCCTGGCAGCCGGATATTTGGCAGCGTTGCTGTATTTATTTTACGCCTATGAACTCTATGCGGCAACTACGCTTTATCCGCAGACCGTCGCCGGCTTGCTCGTCGCGCTATCTGTTTCAGCCGTTATAAGGCCAGTCCAGGTGATGCTTTCGGGGCAGATTTTGCTGCTCGCGGTAACAGTGCTGGAAATAATGGTCATCCCGAACTGCATCGTTGTGGCCGCCGTCGTCTATCTTTACGCCATTGTGCACGGGAAAATCAAATTTAGGGCGGCATGTGCAGCGGGCGCCGTGACACTGATTGTCATTATTGGGTGGTGCGCGCGCAACGAGCAGACGATCGGCGGATTCACGTTTACCACAACCATGGGAATTACGCTATATGACGGAAATACAGACGTCGTGACAGGCGCGGGCGACGAGCCCGCCGCGAATTCAGCGATCAGGTATCAGACTCGCGGCTTATCGGAAATCGGTGTTGACAAGTTCTTTCGTGCGCGCGCGGTGGAGTGGATTAAGAGCCATCCTTGGCTCGCGTTTACCCGTGCGTTGGACAAGTTCGTCAATTGGTTCGCCTACAAGAACGAATACGACACGCGCATAGAGGTTCCGTTGATCGTTCTGCTGACATTGGCGATGGCGTTCGTTTTTTACCCTGTCCTAGTTGGGGCATTCATGGCAACCACATCGGGCGAAAACAGGTTACGCGAATTCGCGATCCTCAGTTGCATCATCTATCTGCTGGGCGCCCTGACTTATGTCTTATTCTTGACGAGGATACGATACCGCCTTCCGTTTGATCCGCTCCTATTCCCCGTCGCGGCGTGTAATTGGCTCGACTTGGCGACGGGACGTTTGCGGATCGTAAAAGCAAGTCTCTTGCGAGAGCGCCGGGCCGCTCTGGAGTGACCGACAACCAGAAACGTCCCGGTGAGAAAGCGACTCTTAAGCCTATGGTCGATCCTTGGGCCGCGCATGGGGCAACCAATCCAAACGGTGTTTCACGCGATCCCGGCAGTCCCAATTGCTTCGTGAGAAAGGGCGCCGCGTGAGCGCTTTTTCTCCATTTCTCGCCCGCATTGAAGGCACCGACAAAGCGGACTTTACTTTGCAGCAGCCGGCAATAATTAGAAGGAAATACGTGTATCTCTTCCCGCAATGGGGCTCGACCAATAATAACTTCGGCCGAGACCCATTCTTGCTCCTACGCCATCAACATCCTTCATTTATGGTGGCGCCGGTGTTCATATTGATATTGCCAGAGCATGTCCAACCAGTAACCGAACCCGGATAGGCTTGGCCCGAATTTCCGATCATACCTCTAGGATCGATATAATTATCCTGCAGATAGGCGGTTGGAACGAGCGTGGTCGCCGGCGAATAAGCACCATGTCCATGAACCCAATAACTGATGACGCATCCGTTTTGATTCGATTGGCATTGGCCAGTGTCATGCGAAACAACCGTATTGTTGCTTAGCGTTGCCCCTGTTTGTCTTCCGCCCGAGTTTCCGTAAAATTGCCATCCCTCGCCAGCTCCCATGCCGGGGGCCAACGACGGCATATATGCAGTATTGAATGTAACGAGATCACTGACGTCACCAACCCCGCCGCCGAACTCCTGCCAGTTCATGTGATTTGATGGAGATGCAGTGTAGTAAAGACTGTCGACAAGGTTATATCTGTAGTCGATAGAATAAGGCCCCGATCCGGCTTGAAGAACCTGACCCTGCAAATGAAGAAAGTAATTATACTGAAGATTGCTGTTCCCGGCCGCACTAACGACTGACGCGACGCCCATCTGGCAATTCGTCATATCGAAGGTATTGTATTGCACTGTTAAGCTGGCTCCCGGATTCTGATTTTGAATCACGTACCAGCTTGAAGGAGAGCCATTTGAACACCCTGTTGTTCCGCCAGTATTGCCAAATTTACTCTGCGTGACAGTCAAGCCGCTGCATCCTCCAGCAGGAACCGACAAGGTCGCACCACCGTGCAATGAGAAGTCAATCAAATCCAATGTCACCGGACCCGACGTTGGCGTGGTCGCGTATGTCCCGTCGCACCGCACGGTCGTGCCCAAAATATCGATGCCAGGGGTTGATCCAAGAGTTGTCCAGTCCTTCATAGCCGCAATCATCGTCGCGCCGGCTGGCATTCCAACATAATAGTCGACGCCCGCGACATTCCACGGGGGACGAACTTTGTAACCGCTAAATAGTCCAGGACGTTGAGGCGGCCCGATGCGGGAATTCGCACAGCCATCATTGTAGCTGGCGCCTTGTGGGCACTTGAATTTTGCCCAGACCGTGGCGGAGCTGCCGCCCGAAGTGTTTGTGGCTTGAACAATCAGCGCATATTTCGAGGTTGTGGTGATTGCTGCTGCACCCGCGCTTGTAACCTTGACCACACCAATGTTATCAATCGAGAAATAGTTCGTGCAGCCGGCGCAGCTGGTGATCAACCAAGAAGTCGGGCTGTTTGTTGCAACAACTGTGCCCACTAACTCCCCGTTCGTGGCGGGAACGCCGGCTGTAAGCGCGATCGTTGTAATAGCTGGCGCACTGGCATTCGCTAAAGTATGTGAAGAAACCAGCGCGAATGCCAACGCCATCAAACGGTAAAGGGCTCTATGCATTGAAACGTTCTCTGTGCGAGTTTTCGGAGAAATAAGAATTCCAACAGATGGCGGGAAGCCTTAAGCGTGAGGGGGGAGGTCGATCCGCTTGATTGAGCGCGGCATCGACAAACCGGAAGCCAACGGCAGAGAGCGGCGCTCGCTCTGTGCCTCGGGCCTCATCGATAAGCTCCAATCCCATCAAATCAGTTTCCAGCGCGGCTTACAGGGTCGAGTATCGCCAAACCGTCTGAAAGCGGGATTGCAATTTCCGATGCAATTTTATTGAACTCAGCGGATATCACCGCGGCTAGAAATTTCGGCAAGACTGGACCTCCCGCTGCGACGGCGGCGCGCTCTCAAGCTATCGGGACGCCGCTATCGAGCCGTGTTAACCATATTTGAGGCGAGAAGGTGGCGAAGCCGAATTTAAAATCCATAGATCAATGCGGTAAAATACCATACGCGACGATGTACCGATGGATTGTTCAATAGCGCGCTGATAAGCCCCAAAAGAGACCGTCACGGGAACAGTTCTTGCTTCTTGGACCAAAGAAGTCGATCGTATACATTGAAAGCGAGCGTTGCCAGGATCCATTGAATCGCGAACCGGTAGGTCGCGTAAGTTTGTACGAATCTTTGACGGTATACAAGTGAGAACGTCCTTGCAAAATACGATTGTTCAACGTGATACGTGGCGATTGTCTCGCCCGCTCCAATTAGGTATTGCGCTAAACAATTCGCCCGCGTCTAAGATTCCCCTCGTCGCTAAGTTAGTCGCTCTTACTGCTTTCTTCCCGCAGGAGCTGTCATTCTATGTTTTTGGTCTGCGGCTAACTGCAGTTAGGGTAATTTTTCTGTTAACCTTCCCAATTCTTCTCGGGATGTTCGGTCATAAGATCGCGACCGGCCACTACCGCTTCGTCGTATCTGACCTTTTCGTTTTTCTCACCGGATTTTGGCTGATCTACGGCCCGGCTAATATCGATGGCTTGATCCCGGCCCTGAACCACGCTGGGCCTGACGTTCTCGAGTTTTGCACCGCTTATATGACAACGCGTTTCGCTCTTCAGCGACACGATGAGGCGGTTAAGTTTGTTCAGCTTCTCTGCAAGATAATCGCGTTCGTCGCGATAATCGGGCTGCTCGACTCGATCACATCTTCGTATTTTGTTCGTGACTTATCGCGCCATTTAACTGGTTTTAACGCAACCAATATTAATGACTGGAGCGACTCGTATCGACTCGGTATACTCAGGGCTACTGGCCCAATCGAACATCCAATTCTTTACGGTTTTACCTGCGTAGTTGGAGTGATTCTAGCGGTCAATATCCGGGTCGGAGCACGCATTCTAATTATTTCTTTATCTGCACTCGGAACCATTTTCTCATTTTCCTCAGCACCCTTGCAGTGTTTGATCTTATCGTTCTGCTTGTTGATATATGGTCGAAAGATGGCTGGAGTTCGTTTTCGCTGGACAGCATTACTTGTGGTATTGACAGTGGGAATCATTCTTATAGTTTTAATAAGCGCATCGCCAATCGGATTCATCAGCTCCCACTTTATCTACGATTCTTCATCCGGTTACTATCGATCTTGGACTTGGGACAGAGTTATTTACTACGTCTCGCAATCGCCTTGGTACGGCCTCGGATACGGAATTCAGCCTGATGATATCAACCATTCGATTGATTCTCTTTGGCTCGTCTTGGCGATACACGCCGGGGTGCCAGGCGCCCTTCTCACCGCTATTTGCCTTATCGGATCAGCTTCCATTCCGACAAATGGCCGCACTGTTAACTTGAGTGGAATCGAATCAAGACTTGGCACAGCGCTTGGCATTCTCATTTTTATCACTATTTATATGGCATTTACCGTACATCTATGGGGTTCGGTTTGGATTCTTATTGGTCTTATCGCCGGGTTACGAGGACATTTAGGCGAGTTGGGCCAGCTGCCGCCCGAAGTATTCGCCAATATTAAGGAATCCCAAACGAGGTTCCGCCCTGTTCGACGTTTCAGTCGTTCGCTTGTCGCGACTCGTGATATTAAATCTGTTTGTATGTCAGAGAGCTTTAAGAGGTAAAAGATAATGGACGGTTATATGCCTAAAGTTACACACTACAGACCGGATCAAAGCAACTCTTTCCGGCTGAATCGGTTCGCCATTGTTAGACGGCTGATCAACGAAATTTTACAGACAAAGCGGGAATGCAATGTTCTTGATATCGGCGGCACTCCCGCATACTGGACCACGCTCGGAGCGAATTTGGACTGGAATCGTGTCAAGGTTCGCCTTGTGAATTTGACTGCGGGTTCGACCGACTTTCACGGTTTGGTATGTGAAGTTGGCGACGCCCGACGGCTGCCGCAGTTTGCCGATTCGAGCTTCGACTTAGTCCATTCCAATTCCGTTATCGAACACGTCGGTCGGTGGGGCGACATGGAGTCAATGGCTACTGAAGTCCGCAGACTAGCAAATCGATACTTCGTCCAGACCCCGAATTTCTGGTTTCCGCTCGAGCCGCATGCGCGATTTCCGCTACTTCACTGGATGCCAGAATCGTGGCGCTACCGTATCCTTATGAACCGGACATGCGGTTTTTGGCAGCAACAACCAAATCTGGGACGCGCCGTCACGGCTATTCAGAGCGCATGCCTTCTTGACAAGAAGCAGATGCAATTTCTGTTCCCAGACGCAAAGATTGAAATCGAGCGATATTTGGGCCTGCCAAAATCACTTATGGCGGTAAAATAGTTCTAACAGTGCTCACCACTGGGACGGTAATCGATGGTTGGCACGCGATGGAGAACAGCGATCACAAGAATCCGGGCAGTCGGCTTGTGGATGTTCTCACGCCGGTCTGGGAAGGCGTGTTGCGCAGATCGCCGATCTTACCGGATGACAATTTCTTCGATCTTGGGGGGGATCAGGCGCTCGCCGAGCAGCTGATTTGCGCGATGTCGGCGGCGCTCGGAAGCGAGACGCCGCTGACCCTTATTTACGACGCGCCAACAATCGCATCGGTCGTTAAGGCTTGGGCAGATGGCAACATTGCGCGCTCTTCGGCCCTTGTCCTATTGCGAGAAGGCCGTGAGGCGCCGCCGATATTTTTGTTTCATGGCTTGGGCGGAACTCTCATCGAGTTCGCGCCTCTTGCGAAACGATCATGGGCGAACCACCCGATATACGGGATACAAAGTCGAGGGTTAACTCCCGGCGATGCACCGGACGACCGGATAGAAGCAATGGCCGCGCATTGCCTCGAGGCGATCAAGGAAATACAGCAACACGGCCCGTTCTATCTGGTAGGCAATTCCACCGGTGGACTAGTCGCCTTGGAGGCGGCGCAGAGTCTCTTGCGACAGGGCGAAAAGGTCGCCCTGCTGGCGTTGCTCGACACATATCCATATCCGCGATTTTGGCCGCGAGAGGCTTGGTTGAGTGTCTTGCGACGGCGCATCAAGCATCATTGGTCTGTCGTCCGCCAAATGAGCCGACGCGAACTCCTTCCTTACATGATGGGGCGATGGGAAACGTTGCAAGATCATTTTCGTTCGCGTCTGGGGGGCCGTTTGAGGAAACCGGTATCCGACGGCGTTCTCGTCCCCATGGCGCTTCGGCGCCTCCGCGAGGGCTTCATTCTGGCATTTTCAAATTATCGCCCAAAGCCGTATCGCGGAAAAATAATCTTCTTCAAACCGAAGGTTGCAACGCAGTTTCCCGACGACCCCAAAATGGTCTGGCGTTCGCTCGCCGAGGAGGTGGAGGTTCATATGACGCCCGGTGACCACGTGGGGATGTCGACGGTTCACGCAGATGTCCTCGCCGCAGAGCTCATGCGTTGCATTGAGACTCTGCCTTCAGGGCACCAGTAATGGTTTGATACAAAAGCCTCGAAGGCCACGCGCGATAAGCTCAGCCCCTGGCGGCCTTCGGCGGTCGACTGATCGTGCCGGAAGGCGATCGATCTGTGCTGGCTTATCGAGACGCCGAGCCCCTGAGCGAGTCCCGGGTTTTCGAGTCCGCGGGTTTAAGAGCGCGTCTCATCAGGGACGTCGCCTTGGCCGCCCAGACTGTCACGCCGGGGGATGTCTATCGCCGTGGCGTCTCGAAGCGAGGGATGTCTGTAGGCAAGCGAATCGCGCCGGATAGCCGCGACGCGCATCGGCTCTCCTCATACAGGAGCCCTTTGATGTGAACTTCACCATGTCGCCGATTTGCGTTGCGCAGGGTCAAAATTGTGCTTCCATTTAGTTCAAAGGTCACCTAAAAATTCGTTAAACAGAATTAGTCTTCAGCTCGGAAGAAAACTGAGAAATTTACGATATTCGCGTCCCGTAAATTCGCTGACACGGACCGAAACAGTCTCCATCTCATTTCTCAGTGCGCGGCCAGAACACTCAAAAGCAGGGCGGGGTCCATTGCAATCTAAGAACATATACGTGCGACGCTGGGCTTGTGCTTTTGGGAGTGTTTGATGCGGGCGGAACTTATGGGATGTCCGATAGATGTTCTCACCATGGCCGAAACTGTCGAGTTGGCCCGCAGGGCCATGCGTGACCGCGCGAGTATGCAACACGTTGCCCTGAACGTCGCGAAGCTCGTGAATATGCGTTCCGACCCCCTGTTGGCTGCTGACGTCGCTGGCAGCGATGTCGTCGGCATAGACGGAATGGGAATAGTTCTGTCGGCGAGGATGCTGGGGATCCCGGTTCCAGAGCGCGTTGCCGGAATTGATCTCTTTCTCAACGTCGTATCCGTTTGCGCGACCGACGGATTCCGACCGTTTCTTCTTGGCGCCACGGAAGAAGTAATTCACGCTGCTGTCGCGGAATTAAGCAAGTTGCATCCATCGCTTTCGATAGCGGGATTTAGGAATGGCTATTTCAGTCCCGAACAAGAGGCGGAAGTCGTCAGGGCAATTGCTGACAGCGGCGCCGATTGCTTGTTCATCGGGATGCCCACTCCTCGAAAGGAACGATTTCTCGCCGGTCATCGGGCTTCCCTTCGCGTCCCATTTATAATGGGCGTCGGCGGATCGTTTGATGTCGTGGCGGGACATGTCAGTCGTGCGCCACCAAAGATTCAGGCACTCGGCTTGGAATGGCTCTATCGAGTTTACCAAGAGCCACGTCGCATGTGGTGGAGATACGCCAGGACAAATGTGGTTTTCGCGGCATTGCTAGCGCGGGAACTCCTGAAGCGCAACTTTTACCATCCGTCGCGACGCCATGAGCGCGTGTGAATGAGATATCTTGCTGTTGGAGCCAGTCCGGCAGCGGCTATTCTGGATCGGCCCGCGTGTCTATTTCTTCTGAAGATCGGCGTCTGGGCGAGAGCGTCATAAGGGTGCGACTATATGTTGGAACTTCCAAAAGTTAATGTCATTGGCCTGGGTTACATCGGCCTGCCAACGGCAGCGTTGATAGCGAGCCGCGGAATAAAGGTGCTGGGCGTTGACGTGAATGAGCGTGTCGTGAACACTGTCGCGGCGGGGTCAATTCATATCGCCGAACCCGATCTCGACGGACTCGTTCAGAAGGTAGTATCAAACGGGTCCTTGCGAGTCGCCACGGCGCCCGAGCCGGCCGACGTTATCATCATCGCGGTTCCCACCCCCATCGACGAGGACAAACATCCAGATTTGCGAAGCGTCTTTGCCGCGGTTGACGGGATTTGCGACATCTTGAGACCCGGCAACCTGGTCATACTCGAGTCAACGTCGCCAATTGGAACGACAGAGCAGATCGCGAAACGCATCACGAGTCGGCGCCCGGATTTGGCGGTCGGCGCCGCACCGGCAGGCAAAGGATCAATTTCGGTGGCGTATTGCCCCGAGCGGGTATTGCCGGGGCGCATTCTATCGGAATTGGTCAATAATGATCGCTGCATTGGCGGAGTTACAGCCGATTGCGCCCGCCAAGCGCAGCGATTTTACAAGCTGTTCGTGCGCGGAACATGCACGACGACAACCGCTCGCGCCGCCGAAATGGTGAAGTTAACCGAAAACGCTTTCCGCGACACCAATATCGCGTTCGCGAACGAGTTATCGTTGATCTGCGACCGCTTCAAAATAAACGTTTGGGAAGTCATCGATCTCGCCAATCGGCATCCTCGCGTCAATGTGCTTCGCCCCGGGCCCGGCGTGGGCGGTCACTGCATCGCAATAGACCCGTGGTTCATCGTCGATTCGGCGCCAGACCTGGCGAGGCTGATCAGGACCAGCCGCGAGGTAAATGACTCGAAGATCACCTATACGGTTGAGCGCTCGATGAAGCTCATTGAAGAGAATTCTTTCGCAACTGTCGCCTGCTGCGGGATTGCGTTCAAACCGAATGTCGATGATCTCAGAGAAAGTCCTGCCTTGGAAGTTGCCCGCCAGCTTTCGGCTCGATATGGCGCTCGAATAAGAATCGTCGAGCCGAATATTCGCACGCTGCCCGACGAACTCTCAGAACACGGCGCGACATTGGTTGATCTGGACGAGGCCATCAGGTCATGCGAGGTCGCGATCATGCTCGTCGACCACGATCAATTCCGAAATGTCCCGCTTGCTAATCGCCGGCATTTGGCGGTTCTTGATACGCGGGGCGTCTGGCAGGACATGCCTAGTCGCGACCTCGATACTCGAGGATTTCGTGAATAGTCGGTCCGGTAGAATCTCGATTGTCATCGTAGGGTTTCGCAATCCGATCGACATTCAGACTTGCCTAAAGGCCCTCTCTGAATTGTCGCAGGAGCCAGCGTTCGACGTTTTCATATGCGAGAATGGGGGATTGGCGGCCTTTGCGGAGCTCCTCGCGTTGCTGTTGAGCCAAGACAGCGCTTGCGAAGAGAGCTCCGTTTTGTTCTCGCCGACGCGACTATTTGTGTCCGAGACATTCCCGGAAATTCATTGTGCCAAATTGCGGCTTCGCTCGTCCAATGTGTGGATCGCGTGCTCGGCGTACAACTCGGGTTATGCGGGGGCCATCAACGGCCTCGTCAATCAGTTGCGGCTCAGCTCGGATTGGAAGGGCATTTGGGTGCTCAACCCCGACACGATACCTGAACCTCTTGCTCTGGCGAAATTGGTGGAGCGCGCCGCGGCTGGCGGTAAGGGGTTGGTTGGCAGCACCATAGTGAACCGCGACAACGATCGCATTGCGTGTCGCGCCGGTCACAGCTGGATGCCGTCGATATGCAGAGCAATCACATTGGGGCAAGACGAACATATAGGGGCCCTGGCCGACATCGCCAAAGTCGAGAGCGCCCTTGACAATGTGTCGGGCGCGTCGATGTACATAACGCGGGATTGCCTCGATCGAATTGGCCCGATGGACGAGCGGTTTTTCCTATATTACGAGGATCTGGACTGGAGCTTGCGTGCAAGACCGCTGGGCCTTGGGTACGCGGTCGATTCAGTGGTTAGACACAAGGGGGGAACGACTTTAGGGTCGCCATCAGTCAATCGCCCAAACAGGTCGTGGCTGGCGGTCTATCTGGAATTCAGAAACAAGATCGTCTTTACGCGAAAACACTTTCCCTATTACTTGGCATTTGCTTATTTCTTCTCTTTCTTGCAGGCCTTGCGTTATCTCTCAATTGGCGCGACAGAAGACTTCAAGACCGCGCTAGAGGGCTTGCTGGCTGGGGCAAGGGGCGAGTGCGGGCCTCCTGCACGTCTGCCAGCCGAGTTTTTGGTGCGGTCGCAACCAAGTCTCCCGCGAATTCAACACTGGCGCGTCAAGCTCGCCATCAGCGCGGTCTACTGGCTCGCGATTTGTCTCCAGAATTGGGGCAAGCGCCTGTTGGGCCGGCCTCGTAAGGCGTGGCTGACTATCCTTTACTATCACCGGGTTCCCAGAGACTATCGCTATGAATTTCGCCGCCAGATGGGAGCGTTATCTCGGGGAGCTAACGTCGTTCAAGCGGATTTTCGAGGCGTACTGCCGTTACATAAAAAGAACGTCGCAATTACTTTCGACGACGCCTTTTCGAGCGTAGCGGAGAACGCGGTTCCAGAGCTTACTTCGCGTTCCTTTCCGTGCACCATTTTCGTCCCTGTCGGCCTGTTGGGGACCGTGCCGCATTGGGATGTCGATGACGCGGGATCAACGTTTCAAGAGTCGGTTATGACCCGGGAACAGCTTGTCGCGGTTTCATCGGCGCTCGTGACCCTTGGCTCCCACAGCATGAATCACAGCCATCTCTCGCAACTAGAAAAAGCATCGCTTCAGTCAGAAGTCGAAGCGTCGCGAGCTGAATTGCAAAGGCTAACCAGCGCACCGGTGCATACTCTCGCCTTTCCCTATGGGGAATCGAATAGTCTTGTGCTGCAAGTCTGCCAAGAGGCAGGATTCGAATTCCTATATACGACGATGGCGGAAAATATCGATCCTTCGGAATCGAAAATGCTTCGTGGGCGCGTAAGAGTTGATCCTTGGGACGGGCCGATCGAATTTTTCCTGAAATTCAGTGGCGCCTATGCCTGGTTGTCGCGCGTTCCTAGGCTTCTCAGAACCAATCAGAGTTAGCAATAGCGGCTACGCGATCACTGATGAACTTGCATAAACGCTTCGGTGAGAGTTCGGTGGGTGAAATCCGCTCTACGCGGACAATCCAGAATGATCGCAAAATCGTGCACCGGAGTAGTCTCTCTGGCGCAATCAATATATACGGCGGAGCCTAACATGGCGACCACGGCGACTTCGCTGGTGCGACATATCAACCGTTTGTCAATCGCCTCTCTCTCACCCTTTAGCGAGTTTGCGCTCCGCTTTTTGCGGACGATGATTTTGTCTCGCTTATTGTCTCCCGGCGATCTCGGCGCTGCGGTCGTCCTCATGTCGATACTCACCGGCTGCGAAATGATCACCGACGTCGGGCTCGACAAGTTCGTGATGGTAAGCGTCGGCGATGAGAGGGCACAGGTGGTAGCCGCGGCAAGGCAGATATCGATCTCGCGGGCTATAATACTAGCGGCGGCGATCGCAATATTCGCCCCGTATCTCGCTGGCGTCTTCGACGCAACAGAGCATTACCGGATCATCGCCTGGCTTGGCGTCGTGCCGCTCATTAGAAGTTTCAAGAACTGGAGGATCATTCAAGTCCAGCAGGATTACCGATATGGCGCCGAGACCGTCTCGAATGTCGGGGGCCATGCCGCGGCCGTAATCGCTGTAATTCCCGCATTCATATTTTTCCATGACGAGCGAGTGATGCTTGCGAGCCTCGTGGCAGAGGCCGCAGTTTCAGTTGTTTTATCATACATGTTGGTGCGGCCTCAGAGCGTGTCTCATGTAGATCCAGTAATACGACGGGCAGCGCTTGCTTTTGGACTTCCGTTGATGGCGAACGGCTTGGGACTCGTAATACTGAAACAACTCGACCAAGTCATTGTCGCGAATCTGTTCGGCCTTCAAACGCTGGCTTTATATTCGCTCGTGCTCAATCTGGCGATCTTGCCGACATCGGTCATGCAACGTATAGCAGGCAAGTTATCGCTGCCATTCCTTGGAAAGGCGCGTGATGACAATGCGACCGCATCGCAGGCGTCGCTTATTGTGATCGTCGGGATGACTTTGGCGGCGGCGGCATTTGCGATTCCTATTGGGCTCACGCTCGATGGACTCGCCCCACTTGTTTATGGGCCTCAATACAAGGTGAGTGTGGCGTTCAGCGCGCTCGCGATGCTCGCTGCATTTCTTCGCTTTTCGCGCGGTGGACCCAATATGGTTTTGCTCGACCATGGTCAGACCGGACGAATGACCGCCGGAAACATGATTGCCATTATCGGCATGTTGCTCGGCTTCGCGCTGGGAGTCGCCTTGAGAAGTCTCGAAGCGGTGCTTCTGGGAGTTGTGGTCGGGGATCTGCTCTCTTTTCTCCTATTGCTTTTCCTAATGAATCGAATTGTGCCAGCATTTGAAGTTCTACGACACATTGCGCTGATTAGCCTTGGAGTGGCTGCCGCGGCGGCGGCAATGTGGCTCACTGGGGGCGGCGGTTGGGCCGTGCGGGCCGTCATCTTTGTCGCTAGCATGTTCGTGATCGGCTGCGGCGCGATCTTAATCTACCAACAGATTATCTCGCCTTTCGCGAGAGGTCAGAACCAAGCCAAGGGTCAACCGGAGACGCTAGGGGGGCATGCGGTGCAGCCTTCATCTGCTGGCGGCATCGTTCGCTAGTGTCCTGACTCTCAATTGCCGCCCAATAACTCATGCCGCCGCTTCCCTGTCGAGCGCCGCGCGGGCGCGCTTGATTTTGGCGAGTATCTTCG
>JAYUFK010000035.1:0-2588 GCA_043739325.1 Methylocapsa sp.
ACTTCACGTCCTGAAGCCGAGCGTCAACAACATGTCGGCGCGCGTGTTTGTGCGCGCGGCGAAAATGGATTTCACCGAAGACGATGTTTACGGCAAGACCCGCAGCGAAGGGTTCCTGGCGTTGAACCCGGCGCATTTGACGCCGATGATGGAAGCCGCCGATCTGCCCAGGGGCGTGGTTTGGGAGAGCTGCGCGATCATGCAGTATCTCTGCAACAAGCACCATCTGGAGCGGTTTTATCCGACGGCGCCGGCGGCGCGCGCGATGATCGACAGCGCGATGTTCTATCTCATCGGCACGCTGTATCCTTATATCGCCCGCGCCACTTATCCAGCGCTCGGCTTTCCGCAATATCCTGGCGAAGTGGGCGCGAGCGACGCGGACGCGGCGGCCAAGGATGCCGCGCAGAAGGCGGCCGCTGCCGCGATCGCCGAGCCGCTGGACGTATTCCATAAATTCTACATGAACCGCAAAGCCTTCATCGGCGGCGATCACCCCTCGATCGCCGACATGCGGCTCGCCGCGAGCCTCGAATTTCTTGCGGTCATCGACTATTCGCTGCCGGCCTGGGCGAAGGAATATATGTCGGCGATGGAGCATGCGCTGGGCGCCGCTTACGCCGAACCGGCGGGCGATGTGCGCGGCTACATCGCCTATGTGCAGTCGCAGAAGAAGTAGCGCGGTGCGCGTCAGGCCGAGAAAAGCTGCTCGAGCCTGGCGCGCACCACCTTTGGATCGACGTCGACGCCGGTCCAGTATTTGATCCCGATAACGCCCTGATTGACCAGCATACCGAGACCGTCGAGCACGCGACAGCCGCACGCTTGAGCGTCGCGGACAAGGCGCGCGTCGATATCGGGGATCAGGCCGACCGAGGTTGCGTTGACGAGAATGTCGGCGCATGAGCAAGGGCGGGCGCGAGCGGACCGTTCCGAGTTCGCCGCGCTTTTGCAGGCTTCCGGCCTTATGCCGAGTCTTTCGTTCCCGACGGAGATCGGCGTCGAAGTTATCGAGTGCAGACATAGCTGAGGGCGGCGAAGATAGGGTTCTGAGGTCCCGTAGCCGTTGCTCATCTGCAACAGGAAATTGACC
The DNA here is from genome assembly GCA_043739325.1 of Methylocapsa sp. GTDB lineage: Bacteria > Pseudomonadota > Alphaproteobacteria > Rhizobiales > Beijerinckiaceae > Roseiarcus. The sequence goes on from JAYUFK010000035.1 coordinate 1,094, forward strand.
GGTTTGTCCAACGCTTCGCTGAGCGCTTCGCCAAGAACTGCAAGGCCGTCGACTTGCCGCTGCGTAGTCTGGCGAAAGCCATCAGCGACTGGTGCGAAATAGTTGCGGTAGATTGTCGCCGCACCTGCTGCGATCGCACACGCAGGTCCCTGGGTGTGGTCGTGTTGGTATCGGATGACGCCTTGCTCCGGGATGACCTCAGGACCAGTCATCTCCAGCATGTTGAACTGTGAGGCGACCTCAAATAACGCCCCGGCATATTCGGACGCTCTGTGCATTTATCGAACGTCGCCGGTAACCACGCTCACCTTCCGGACGGCGCGGCGGCGGACTTCGCCCGCTCGCGCAAATTCTGCAGCGACACAAGTTCAAATTGGCCGATTCCGTAACTGCGGTGGTTGGCGAGCGACCGAAGTTGACGACTGGCGACAATGAGTTTCTCTCGCGTCTCCTCATAAGCGGCTTCGCGAAATCCAGTCAGTTGTTCAAACCAATCCATCAGGCAAGGTCCCTGCGCGGTTACATATCGGTATGATTTTTCACTTCCGTGCACTAGCATGCTATTCCAACGACGCGGCCACACCCGTCGAGTACAGGTCCTCCAGAGTTTCCTGGGTTAACCGCGGCATCAATCTGCAAACGCCGCAACTCGACCTTTGCTTTCAGCTGCGACCCGAAGAAATGGGGAATGGCCTCGGTCGCATCAAGCAACGCAGTGAGCGAGGCCCGCTGAACGGGCCTCGCGGGTTTCTGGATTAGTGCTCCGGCACCATCATGGTCGGCTTTTCCAACAAGGAAAAGTCCGGGCTGTCACACGTCACATTCGGATTGGTGGGACTGAACATTCCCAGTGGGTTGTCCTTGAACAGCCAGGCATGCAAGTCATAATGATGGAAGTCCTTTGGTATGAGCGGCTCATGGCCCTCCATCGGACCTTGGAAAGGTTGACCCAACAAAGTTGGCCGCTCCTTGGTGGCCGCCAGTGGCACAAGCCATTCTGCCGCAACCAATTTTAGTTTCCCGTGATCGGGCTCATAGATCAGCACATTCGGCTTCATCGGATCGGGCGGCCCTTGGATCGTGAGGTTGACGAAATGAACGCCCATGGCTCCTTTTGGATAGTCCATATGGCCTTCCATTTTCGCGCCGTCATAGTGGACGCAGCCCACTGTCGATAGATAAAGATCGCGCACGGCAACGTAAGGGTCTTCATATTTGGCGAGCGCCTGCCGCATGGCGTCGAACTGGGCTTTCTGAGGGGCGTCATCGGCATTGGCAGCGCCGATCCCCGCGCCAATACCAGTCAGCGCAATAACGACCGCAGCACCGAGACGGGCAACACTGGAAATAGTCATCGTGCTTCCTCCCTGGGGTTTATATACCCGGTTCACGCCATGACCCGAAAATCTCCGGGTTTGATGACGCGGAAGTTGTCTGTGACTGAGTCGCGGAACTCGGCCCAATTTTTGGGAACTTTGTCGCGCAGGAAATCGAA
>JAYUFK010000036.1:0-7176 GCA_043739325.1 Methylocapsa sp.
ACGGCTCAAGGGCGCGAACCCCTTCGACGTCATCGTCGGCGTCCTGGCCTGAAACCGGCGCAAATCGCCGCTCAAAAATAGGGGTGGGTAATTACAGTCTATTTCCATCCATTACGACCAACGATCCAACGTCATTTTCGGCCATCTTCGCGATGGCCTCGAAAACAGTAGCATTCGGATGAATAGACCACACTTTTCTTCCTTTTTTATCAAGTAGCTCGCGCGCTGTAGTCATTTGCATTCTCCCTCAGATTCAAAGAATTACGAATTACGGAATTACGGGGACAGGATGCGAATTGGAATTACGAATTACGGTGACACATGCTTATTTCCCTAATTGTCATCGGATCCAGCGACTGGTGCCCGCTCGCTCTCCGCCTGGCGTTTCTTTCGCCCGCGCTTGCCAGGTCGCGGGTCGCGCCCGGTCAGGTTTTGCAGGCGATCGAGAAAGGCGGAGGAGCCAAGCGGGCGTCCGATCGTCTCCGCGCCGCGTAGCGCGGCCAGGGTCTGTGGCGCCACCTCCTCGTCGAGCAATTCGGCAAAGCGCCCGCCACACCGCTCCAGCAGCGGCGCGAGCGCGACAAAACCGTCGTCACGCCCCGCCAAGTGCGCCCGCGCGCTCGACCATCGCCAATCCTGCGGGCGGGCGACCAGATGCGCGCGCACCGGATTGAGCGCGACATAGCGCGCCGCCGCCATCAGATGATCCTCGTCCATCGCCACCGATCCAAAACGCGACTGGAACAAATGGCCGGTCACCCGCAGCCGCGCGTTGATATAGGTCGAATAGCGCCGGTGGGTCTTGCCCAGGGCGCGCCCTAGTCCCTCGGGCGTCTGCGGGGTGAGGATGAGATGAACGTGATTGGGCATCAGGCAATAGGCCCAAACGCCAACCCCCTCCCGGCCGCAAGCCTCCTTGAGCAGATCGAGGTAGAGCGAAAAGTCTTCGTCGCCAAAAAACACGCGCTCGCGACGATTGCCGCGCTGCGTGACATGATGCGGCAGGCCAGGCGCAACAAATCGGGCGATACGCGCCATGCAGCGGCTCCGGGAGTCTGTTCGATGGTCGAAGGATTATCATAAATGGGGAAACAGTCAAGTGTCACCGAAATCCGAAATCCAAAATAGAAATCGTGAACGTCTGTACTGGACGCCAGGGCGTCGCCGTCTGTTATGGTGGCGCAAGCTGCGCTGTCCGCCGCAAGGGCGGGCCAAACTGACGTCAACGGAGAACGAAATGGCTGACAACAAGATTGAAGGCGCCGCGTCCGATGTCATGGCGGACCTTGCGGCGCTTCGCGCCGATATCGCCAAACTGAGCGCGACGATCGGAGAGCTTGCGCAAAATCAGGCCGCGGCGGCTGGCGATCGCGTTCGCGAAGCGGTCGATGGGGCTCGCGCCAGTCTCGGAAATTCCGCCTCCGACGCCGAGGAGAGCCTGCGCAAGGCGGGCGCCGAAGTGGAGGCCGTCGTCGCGCGCAATCCGCTCATCGCGGTGCTGATCGCGGCGATCGTCGGGTTGTTGTTCGGCATGTCGACGCGCGACCGCCGATGAACGATCTCGCCGCACGCCTTTTGAGCGCCATCACGCAGCCTGTGCAACAACGCGTCGCGCTTGGTTTTCGCCTCGCCTTGCTCTTGCTTATTGCCGTCATCGCGGCAATTGGAGCGGTCGGTTTCGTTGCGGCGGCGGTCACAATCTGGCTCGGCGCTCTCTATGGGGCTGTCATCGCAGCCTTGATCGTTGCCGCCGGTTTCGCGGCATTGGCTCTGATCCTGGCCGCGGTCGCATTTTGGACTGGGAAAGCAAGAAATGGCGGCGGCGGGACTGCGCGTCGCCAAACCCGGACGACCGTCGAAGCCGAACCGCTGGCGGATGTTCCGCCCGTCGCGGCGTCGGCCAGCGAAGCTGCGCCGCTCCTCGATGGCCTCAAATTTGTAACCCAGCTCAAGCCCTACGAGTTGCTCGGACTGGCCGTTATCGCCGGGTTCCTGGCGGGGCGTGGTAGCCCCCGCAAAGGCCCGGGCGCAAAAACCAGGACGTAGCGGATTTCCGAGAGCGCAAAACACGATACCGCCCCGGGAGCGATCGACAATCCCGGGGCGGTCGGCATAGGCGCAGGGCTCAATTTACCCGCACAACTTGGTCGTGCAGCGAGGGCGTCAGCTTCGGAACCGCGATCCCTTTGCGGCGCCGAATCAGAAGACCTCTTCGCGCATCCGGGTCGCGGCCTCGGAAGCCTTGTGCTCCAGCAAGACCGGGATGTAGGCATGGATGCCCGGTCGCAGTTCCTGCAAGGAAACGAAACGGCCGTCGGGCAACCGCAAACCGTCGCGATAGGCGCCGCTCTCGGCTTGCGCGAAGACGACCTCGGCTTTTTCGCCGACTTTCAACCGCGGTTGCAAGTCAGTGGGAATGTCCGTCAGTACGACGCGCGTATCGCATTGCATGCAGACCGCCGTGCGCGAGTCGCCAGTTGCCGAGAATCCGATCGACCCGCTGGGAAATCTTGTCGTGACGTAAGACTCGCCCTCTCGGGCGGGACGCGATCCATACATCTCAAGTGAGTAGTCGCACATTGCACACTCCTCTTGCTCTGTGCCCCCCGCCTCTATGAGCACAAACGATAAAATAACTTTGGGGCATAAGTGAGCCGGAGGCGCGCCGTGCATGGGCCGCACGATGAACGCGCGAACGCCGATGTCATGCGTTTGCAACCGCTCGTCCAGCCGATTGTGATTTCCTGGCGGGCGCAACGACACGACGCCGGTCGCTGAAATCAGAGATCCGCGCCTGAAAACAAGCGAGGGAGACGGCAGCTCAGTTTTCGGCGACGACCCTGCGATGGACGCAGGCGATCTTGATGTATTCGCCGTCCTTGGGCCGGATCGCGGTGTGGGCGAACATCTCCTGCGCGCTTAAGCCGCACATGACTTCGTTGCGGGCCTCTGGGCCGAGGGTCACGTCAAGCGCGGTGCGCGTATCGCAATCGGCGCGCGAAGTCGCCGCCGAGCAGAGCAGGATGTAAACGACAAAAGGAGTCATGGCGTCGCTCAAACGCGGCAATGAGCGCTGTCCGATCGCGTCGCGCCGCGCGATGACGCGTTCGGCCGCCCGGACATTTCCCCTCAAGACGAATCATAACACGCAATCCTTATGCCAGAGTGAACCGCACTGTTAGATGTCGAGGCAAGAGCGCAATTGATGAGCAAGATTATTTTTCGGGCGCCGGCGCCAAATTATGAGTCAGCGCGAACCGAGCATCAAGCGCAGGACATTGTCGCGCCGGATGAAATGGTGAAACAGCGCCGCCGCCGCGTGCAGGCCGGCTATCCACATGATCGCATCGCCAGCCAGTTTATGCACGCTCAGGACTGACTGCCCGAGCGCTTGGGATGTCAAGAACGGCGGTCCAATGCCGCCAAGCAGGTAAAAGCTCAGCGGATGGCCCTCAAGCCAACTGCCGCCAATCGCCGAGAGCGGGATGAAAACAAGCAGGAAGTACAGCGCGGCGCTCGTCGCGCTGGACGCCCAATGCATCCAGTCGGGCATCGGCGGCGCGGCCGGCGGCGGCGACCACAGGCGATTCGCCAGACGCAGCAGAGTCAAGACGAAGACCGAGGCGCCGAGCGATTCGTGCAGCGTCAGCGCGCTCTGGTTCGCCTGGGAAAAAACCCGCGTCTGCGGGCCGCCGACGCTCAAGACGAACGCGGCAAGCACCAGAACGGCGGTCAGCCAATGAAAGCCGCGAGCGATGAGGCTGTAGCTGGCCATCGGGATCGCTGCCTCTTGCGCGCCGTTCGAGGCGGACACGGTTGGCTGTCGAGCCGGCGGCTCATTGCAGAGCGCGGATTGTTGCATGATTGTCCTTTCCGTGGCCTTCGCCCGATCATCCAGGCTCGCCCGATTTCGTCGGAGCGAGTCGCCCCGCAGGCGCGAATTCACGCGATGTCGTTTGGTTGCGCGGCGCGCTTGCGCCCGCTGATCATCGCGGCGACCAGATTCTCCCGGTGCCGTAAACTGGCAAGCAAGACGCCTGCCAGATGCACGCAAACCATCAGCAACAGGCCGCTCGCCAGGCCATTGTGGAGCCGCTGCATCCACGCGACTCCCCAGAACGCGTCAGTGTTCAACGCCCAGCCGCTCAGCGAAGTCGCAAGCATCGCCAACATCAAGGCGACGATCATCGCGCCGCCCGCTGGATTGTGGCCGACGTAGCGTGTTTCGCCGCCACGCGCGATCTGCTTGAGATAATCCAGCACGGCGCTCGGCGAGCGGATAAATCGCGCGAAGCGCGCATAGCGCGTGCCAATGACGCCCCAGGCGATGCGCGCCAGCACCAGCGCGCCAGCGGCATAGCCCGCCCAGATGTGCAAATCGTCCCAGGAATTGGCGCTGAACCAGGCGACGCCAAAGCTCAGCGCCAGACTCCAGTGGAACAGACGCACGAGTGGATCCCAGACGCGAATACTGTTCGTTGTAGCGTCGTCCGACATTATCAATGCAATGGCATTTCAGTTTTCGCCGGCTTCGGAATTGTCGAGCTTCTCAAGCGTTTCGGCGTTGAACGCGATATTCTCGCGCTTGCCGTCCTTCGCGACTGCGTAGACCTCGTAACAGCCGTTCTCGACTTTGACCTGGCGTACCTTCAGACCTTCCGATGCGAGCTGCGCCTCAAGTTTGGCCTGCGGCTGCCACTTGGATTTCGGCGCCATGCTGCACTTTCCCGCTGCAAATGCGGGGCTCGACAGGGCAATCGCGGCGGCGGTCAACAAAACGAACGTTTTCATCAATCAATCTCCAGAGTGAGCCGAGGCGATAGCCCTACTCCGGGTTCCTGACACGGGCCTGAACGCGGGGGTTCGGGCAAACGCGCCGGACAAATTGCTGGGAGAATCAACTCGCCGATTACGACGCCAATGCTTTCTGCCGCGCGGCGACAATTGCTTCAGCCGGACGTCCCGCGAGTTCGGCGTAATGATCGAACTTCGTCTCGAAGGCGCCGACGCCCGAGGTCGCGGAGCGTAATTCGACGATCATGTCGCCAACCTCCGCCTCGGGGATCAAGGCGCGCAACGCCTCCCACCCCGTCCAGTTTTCGCGCGGCTCGAAGCCGAGAATCTGGCCGCGCCGCGCCGTCACGAGCGCGCTGGCGCGGGCCAGCGCGTCGCTGGGGATATAAATGGTCGCGGCGAGGATCGGCTCGAGCAGAACCGGCCGCGCCCGCGGCAGTGCGTCGCCCAGCGCAAGCTTCGCCGCGGCGCGAAAAGCCATGTCCGAGGAATCGACCGTGTGATACGAACCGTCGGTCAACGTCACCACGACATCGACGACCGGGAAGCCGAGCGGACCGCGTTGCAAGGCGTCGCGGGAGCCGGCCTCCACCGACGAAAAATACTGCCGCGGCACCGATCCGCCATGCACGGTTTCGGCGAAAGCAAACCCTGCGCCGCGCGGCCTCGGCGCGACATTCACCGCGACATCGCCAAACTGGCCGTGCCCGCCCGATTGTTTCTTGTGGCGCCCGCGCGCCGAAACAGCGTCGCGAATGGTTTCGCGGTAGGCGACCGAGAGCTTGTGCGATTCGACCGCCACGCCGAAGCGCGCCGCCAGCCGCTCGGTGGTGACACGCAAATGCATCTCGCCCTGGCCGAGCAGTTTCAACTCGCCCGATTCCTGATCCTGCATATAGGCGAGCGCCGGATCCTCGTCGCAAAGCTTTGCCAGCGCCGCCGCAAGGCGCACTTCGTCCTTACGCTCCTTTACATGAATGGCGAAGGATTGCGTCGGCTGCGGCGCAGCCAGCGGGCTCGCGGCTTCGACGGGTTTCTTGGAATCGGTGAAGCGGTCGCCGGTCGCAATCTTTTCCAGCCGCGCGAAGGCAACCGTGTCGCCGATCTCGGCTTTGGCGAGCTTTTGCGACATGGCGCCCATCAATCGCGACAGGCCGGCGATGCGCTCCTCATCGCCGCGCGAGCCGACGATCGTTGCGCCGTCGGCGAAGCTGCCGCGCAGCACGCGCGCCAGCGAAAGCTTGCCGCCATGCGCGGTATGAATGGTGCGGATCACCTGCGCCAACGGCGGACCCTGCGCGCCAACGACAAGCCGCTCACAGGTCTGGCGAATGCCTGGCGCCTCGTGGCGAAGCGCCTTCAACAGACGCGTCACGCCGTGGCCAGCATGCGCCGAACCCATCAGCAGCGGCACGACAAGACCGTCGCGCAATTCCTTGGCGAGATCGTCAAATATCCGATCGCGCGGCGGCTCGATTTCGCTGATCAGTTGCTCCATCAGCGCATCGTCGTAATCGGCGAGGCGCTCCAGCATCGAAAAACGCGCTTCCTTCTCGTCCGCGACTGCCCCTTCCGGCATATCGATCACGCTCGAAGGCGCCGCCTCGCGATAGAGAAAGGCGCGCTCCAACGCCAGATCGATGAAGCCGGTGGCGACGCCATGCTCCCACACGGGAATCTGACGCAGCAGCAGCGGCGTGCGCGATGCCGGCTGCAACATCGCCAAGGCTTCGCGCACGCCGGCGCCGGCAAGATCGATCTTGTTGAGAAAAAGCATGCGCGGCAGCCGCATCTCCTCGAGTTCGCGCATGATCCCTTGCAGCGCCGGCGCCTTGCGCGGATCGGCTTCGCAGACAACCACGGCCGCGTCGCAGACGGGCAAGGCGTGGCGCATGTCATGGATGAATTCGACCGAGCCGGGGCAATCGAAAAACGTGAAGCGATCGCCCATGTAATCGACGCTGGCGACATTGGGCTCGACGCTCATCGCGTGGGCGCGCGCCTCGGGACTGGAATCGCCGATGCTCGTGCCCTCGCGCACCGAGCCTTGCCGGGGCGCCGCGCCGCCGCGCGCCAGCAGCGCCTCAAGCAGACTTGTCTTGCCGCTCTGAAAAGGGCCGACGATGGCAATCAGGCGATGCCCGGCGATCCGTCTGTCCGCGCCTTGTTCGACCGGCATGCCAACCTCCCCAAGCGCGGGCAGTGTTGGCCGTCGCGCAGCCGGGACCCGCTCATCGGCGCAAGGTTACAAGTCTGGACGGGATGCGCAAGAGCAAGCGGCAGCCGCCAGCAGTTCTAAATCGCTGACCTGTGGGACGTGATTGGATTTTTTTGTATCGCGCGACTCGGGTTTCTGATTCAGAGTCCCGATGCAGGTTTTGG
>JAYUFK010000037.1:0-19296 GCA_043739325.1 Methylocapsa sp.
CTAGTACCCCTGCACAGTGATTTTGACTGTTTAAACCTGGCCCGAATTCAGTGTGGGCAAGGCGTTTCGATCGACCATGACGGCGATAGTTCGGGCGACACCCGGTTGTCGTGAGATCAGCCCGGCCCTTTCGAGCGTCAGCACCATCTGGTGCGCCGCCGGCGGCGTGACGCGGAAGAATTTTTGCATGTCCGCTTCGGCCGGCGGGCGTCCGTTCACCAGCGTATAAGCATGAATAAACGCGAGATACTGGCCCTGTCTGGGCGTGAATTCCGGTCGAGAATCATTGGCGGTTCGATTCAACATTGTCCTCGACAGTGGGGGATTGAGGATGAACATACGCTACCGGGTGGAACTGAGCGAGGCGGAACGAGGAGAACTTAACGCGCTGCTGAGCGGCGGCAAGCACGCGGCACGCAAACTCAAGCGGGCGCAGATACTGCTCGCCGCGGACGCTGGCATCGGCGACGAGGCGATCGCCAGTAGCGTCTCGGTTGGCGGGTCCACGGTGTACCGAACCAAGCGGCGCTTCGTGCAAGGCAATCTGGAGCTGGCGCTCAGCGAGGAGGCGCGCGCAGGGGCGTCGCGCAAGTTGTCTGGCAAGGAGACGGCGTTGCTGGTGGCGACCGCCTGCTCTAGCCCGCCAGAGGGGCGCAAGCGCTGGACACTGGACCTGCTGGCCGGCGCGATGGTCAGGCTGACGGAACATGAAGAGTTGTCGCGAGAGACTGTGCGCCGCCGTTTGGCCGAAGACGACCTGAAACCCTGGCGCAGGGACATGTGGTGCATTCCGCAAGTGGATGGCGCCTATGTCGCCCGCATGGAGGACGTTCTCGATCTCTATGCCGAAGAGGCCGATCCAAAGCGCCCGGTGGTTTGCTTCGACGAAAGCCCGACCCAATTGATTGGCGAGGTGCGTCAGCCGATCCCTGCCGCGCCGGGCCAGCTGGAGCGTTACGATTGCGAATACCGGCGTAATGGCACGGCCAATCTGTTCGTGTTTCTCGACGCGCACAAATCCTGGCGTCACGTCAAGGTGACGGATCAGAGAACCGCGCGCGATTTTGCTGTATGCATGCGCGATCTGGCCGATGCCCACTATCGGGATGCAGACCTGATCCGCGTGGTGCTGGATAACCTTTCGACCCACACCCCCGGCGCCTTGTACGAAACATTCCCCGCGCCCGAGGCGCATCGCATCCTGCAGCGCCTGGAGTTTCATTACACGCCAAAGCACGCCAGTTGGCTCAACATGGTGGAAATCGAAATCGGCGTGCTGCGCGGCCAGTGTCTGGACCGCCGCATCGGAGAGCGCGGCCTGCTCGTCTCCGAAATCGCCGCATGGCAACGCCAGCGAAACGCGTCCGGTGCGCGCATCAAATGGAAGTTCACCACACAGAAAGCCCGCGACAAACTGGCGCGGGCTTACCCCGACACTGCCAAAGAGTCATAATCACTGTGCAAAGGTACTAGCACATCGACAGACTTCGGCAGTAGCGACCGCCGATGCTGACGCCACAGCAGAAGAAATTGAGACCTTCTATCAGGACATGTCCAAGTTAATCCGTCTATTGATGAGCCTTGTCATCGGCGAGGCTTATGATCCGGCGGAAACTGGCGAAGTTTATAAACACCATGCCAAGTTTTTTTGGGCGGGTGTGCGGGGGGAGCGCACCGAAGGTCACCCAATGCAGAAGAAGCGTTGATGGGCTGCCTAAGTTCGAGGCCCGCGCCTGCCTGACCCGTGCTCGGCGTCAAGGCGACCCGCTGCGCGGGTCGCTCGCTTTGCTCGCGAGCCTTGACCCCTCCGCGCGGCCCAGGCTGTTGTCCGCCATGATCTTTGGTGAGCGGACCGGCCCTTCGGGTCGTGTCCGCTCACCAAAGATCATGGATGCACCTTGCCGCGTCGGAACGGCGCGGTCATCGCGCAGCGACCGAAGCGGAGCGAAGGAGCCGCGCAGCGGCTTGACGGCGGCGGGCCGACGTGGCCGCTACGGGCGCCTTTAATTTATCAACGATATCAATGTTCGGCAAACAAATTCTGGACAGGCGCCGGGCTGTTTGGGATACTGATCGAAGTCGTTCCAAAACCAGCCCGCATCACACCGATGCGGCGATGAAATAGAAACAAGCTGTGGGGTGGCGCTTGGGGCACTACCCGGTTGAGCCGAATCATTTTTTGTCATTCCCGCGAAAGCGGGAATCCGGGCTAAGCCTCTGTTCGTGTTGCCAAGTCTGGATTCCCGCTTTCGTGGGAATGACAGCAGCGTGGTTTAGCTCAGACAGTCGATGCTCTAGACGCCTTCTTGACCGCCCGTTTGAAAACGTGCGCGACTTGGCGCCTATCTTTTTGAAAACATTGAACCCCCGACCAAAGTGCGAACTTCCCCCAAATGGATCGGCGCCGAGCCGCCCCGACAGCGCGGCGGGAAAACGCATCGCAAGCCTTTGAAATCGTGCATTTCGCTACTGAAAAACGCCGCCGGACCCCGCACCCCCGCCAAACCTTCCTCTCCAGGATGACAACCCCCGCGCAATGGTTACATTGCGGCGATGACCCAGACCCCGCATCAGCCGCATCGCCCCGTCGGCCCCGGCGATCACGTCTTTCTTGTCGACGGCTCGTCGTTCGTGTTTCGCGCCTATTTCCAGTCGATCCGGCAGGACCAGAAGTACAATTACCGCTCAGACCGCCTGCCGGTCGGCGCGGTCAGGCTGTTCGCGACCAAGATGCTGCAATTCGTCAAGGACGGCGCGGCGGGGATCATGCCGACGCATCTGGCGATCATCTTCGACAAGTCGGAGAACTCGTTTCGCCGGGAACTCTACCCCGAGTACAAGGCCCACCGCCCCGATCCGCCCGAGGACCTCGTGCCGCAATTCCCGCTGATGCGCGAAACGGTGCGCGCCTTCGGCATGATCCCCGTCGAGCAGGACCGCTACGAGGCCGACGACCTCATCGCCACCTACGCGCGGCAGGCGCGCTCGCGCGGCGCCGACGTGTTGATCGTCTCCGCCGACAAGGACTTGATGCAACTGATCGAGCCGGGCGTCGCGATGTACGATCCCGCGTCAGGCGATCGCGAGGAGCGGCGCATCGGCCCCGACGAGGTTTTTGCTTACTTCGGCGGCGGCCCTGACAAGGTCGTCGACATCCAGGCGCTGGCCGGCGACTCGACCGACAATGTTCCCGGCGCGCGCGGCATCGGCGTCAAGACGGCGGCGCAGCTCATCGCCGAATACGGCGATCTCGATACGCTGCTGGCCCGCGCCGGTGAGATCAAGCAACCCAAGCGGCGCGAGATTCTTACCGACCCGGAATCGGTGAAATTGATACGGGTCTCCAAGCAACTGGTGACGCTGGTGCGCGACGTCAAAACCGAAACGCCGCTCGACGATCTCGCCCTGCCCGCCATCGACGCCAAGCGCCTCATCGCCTTCCTCAAGGCGCTGGAATTCACCACCATCACGCGGCGCGTTGGCGAGATTTGCAGCGTCGACGCCAACGAGATCGAAGCCAATCCCGCCTTCGTCGGCCCCGGCGGCTGGCGCGGCCGCAACGGCGAGGGCGTCGCGCCAACGCCTGCTCCTGAGCGCACGCCTGAGCCGAAGAAAGCGCCCGCTGCGCCAAACGGCGATCTGACGCCGCAGGCTTTAGCGGCCGCCCGCCTCGCGGAAATGCGTGCATTGCCGATCGATCATTCGGCCTACGAGACGATATCGAACCAGGATCAGTTGCTGGGTTGGATTGCCCGTGCCGAGGCAGCGGGCGTCGTCGCCTTCGATACGGAAACGACCTCGCTCGATCCGATCCAGGCCGATCTCGTCGGCATCTCGCTTGCCGTCGCGCCGGGTCAGGCCTGTTACATCCCGCTCGGCCATCGCGACCCCGGCGCGGGCGATCTCTTCGGCGGCGGCGACGCCCTGCCCGGCCAGTTGAAGGAAGCCGACGCACTGGCGCTGCTCAAACCCTTGCTCGAGGCGCCAGGCGTCCTCAAGGTCGGGCAGAACGTCAAGTTCGATTGGCACGTCTTCGCACAGCGCGGCATCGAAGTCGCGCCGATCGACGACACGATGCTGATTTCCTACGTGCTCGATTCCAGCGCCGCCAGCAGCGAAGGCCACGGCATGGATTACCTGTCCGAGCGCTGGCTTGGCCACAAGACCATATCCTTCAGCGAGGTCGCGGGCTCGGGCCGCAATTTCATCGGCTTCGCCCGTGTGCCGATCGACAAGGCGACGCAATATGCCGCCGAGGATGCCGACGTCACGCTGCGGCTGTGGAGCGCGCTGAAACCGCGATTGCCGGCCGAGGGCATGACCAACGTCTATGAAACGCTGGAGCGGCCGCTCGTCGTGCCGCTGGCGCGGATGGAGCGGCGCGGCATTTCGATCGATCGCGATATTCTGTCGCGCCTGTCGGGCGAGTTCGCGCAGGGCATGGCGCGGCTCGAGGCGGCAATTCACGCGCTCGTCGGCGCGCCGTTCAATCTGGGATCGCCCAAGCAGCTCGGCGATATTCTGTTTGGCCAGATGGGCCTTCCCGGCGGCAAGAAGACCGCCACCGGCGCTTGGTCGACATCCGCCAGCGTGCTCGACGATCTGGCCGCCGAAGGCCATGTACTGCCGGCGCGCATTCTCGAATGGCGGCAATTGTCGAAGCTGAAATCGACCTACACTGACGCGTTGCCGACCTTCGTCAATCCGCGCACCAAGCGTGTTCACACTTCCTACGCGCTCGCCGCAACGACAACGGGGCGGCTTTCCTCATCCGATCCAAATTTGCAGAACATCCCGGTGCGCAACGAGGAGGGGCGCAAGATCCGCCGCGCGTTTGTCGCCGGCCCCGGCCATCGACTGATCTCCGCCGATTACAGCCAGATCGAGCTGCGATTGCTTGCCGACATCGCCGACATTCCCCAGTTGAAGAAGGCTTTCGCCGACGGCCTCGACATTCACGCGATGACCGCCGCGGAAATGTTCGGCGTGCCGATCAAGGATATGCCCAGCGAAGTGCGTCGGCGCGCCAAGGCGATCAATTTTGGCATCATCTACGGCATCTCCGCCTTCGGCCTCGCCAACCAGCTAGGCATCCCCCGCGAGGAGGCCGGCGCCTATATCAAGAAATATTTCGAGCGCTTCCCCGGCATCCGCGACTACATGGAGGCAACCAAGAAACAGGCGCGCGCCGACGGCTTCGTGCGCACGATCTTTGGGCGCAAGTGCCATTTCCCGCGCATCAATTCCGCCAATCCATCGGAGCGCGCCTTCAACGAGCGCGCCGCAATCAATGCGCCGATCCAGGGCTCCGCCGCCGATATCATCCGCCGCGCGATGGTGCGCATGGACACGGCGCTGGCGCGCGCGAAGCTCGACGCGCAGATGCTGCTTCAAGTGCATGACGAACTGGTGTTCGAAGCGCCGGAAAGCCAGGTTGAGGCGACGATTGGGCTGGCGAGCAAGGTGATGACCGAGGCGCCGCTGCCAGCGCTCCAGCTCAGCGTTCCCTTGCAGGTCGACGCCCGGGCGGCGGGCAACTGGGATGAAGCGCACTGAAACAACATTGCTGGCGCCGTACTTGCTCATTTCCCTTGTCTTTTGTTCATCCTAGCTTCATCAAACCTGCGCAATGAACAGAATGAATTGTTCTGAGTTGCGCCGGTTTTCGGGCGCGCAAATTCTGGTTGACCGACTTCATGGCGTTCCTCTCCCTGCGTCTCCTGTTGCTGGCGTTATTTTTTGGGGCGGGGTCGGATTCTCTGCTTGAAAGCGCGCAGTCGCTGCCGATTTCCTCCTATTGCGTGACGGCTGGCCAATGCGCCTCGCTGTGCCGCAGCTTCGTCGAAGGCGGCCGCACGGCGAGCGATTTTATCCAGCTCGCGCAATTCGAGCTTGGCGATCCCGGCGTTTTCAGAATCGCGAACGCCGCCGCCTCGATACCGCCGCTGGTCGACGCCAGGAACGTCTATTCGGAGGTCGGAGCCAATAATTTCAGCCCGGGGGTCGCCGGCGCGTTGTCGCGGGTCTATGCCCCCAACAACATCACCGGCAAGGTCGACGTCATCGATCCCGCAACGTTCGAGGTCGTCGATCACTTCTCCGCCGGCGCCAGCCCGCAACACATCGTTCCCTCATGGGATTTGCAGACTCTTTGGGTGACCGGCGATGTCAGCGGGCCGGGCGCGCACGGCTTTCTCACGCCGATCGACCCCAGGACCGGCAAACCCGGCCCGTCGATCAAGGTCGACGACGCCTACAACATGTATTTCACGCCTGACGGGCGCTCGGCGATCGTCGTCGCAGAAGCGATGCGCCGGCTGGAGTTCCGCGACCCGCATACGATGGACCTGCAGGGTTACATCAATACGCCGAATTGTCCGGGCATCAACCACGCCGATTTCGCCATCGACGGCTCCTACGCGATTTTCACCTGCGAATTTGGCAGCTCGCTCATCAAGATCGACATGAACCGGCGCGAATTTATTGGCGCGCTTTCGCTCTCCCCCGGCCACATGCCGCAGGATATCCGCGTCGCGCCCGATGGTTCGGCGTTCTTCATTGCCGACATGCTCGGCGACGGCGTCGTGGTGATCGACGGCAAGACGTTCAAGGAGACCGGATTCATCAAGACCGGCGTCGGCACGCATGGGCTTTACCCGAGCCGCGACGGCAAGTGGCTTTACGTGACCAATCGCGGCACACACAATATTGCCGGCGTTCACCAGGGTTCCGGCAGCATCTCGGTGCTGGATTTCGCGACGCGTAAGATCGTCGCGACGTGGCCGATTCCCAATGGTGGCAGCCCCGATATGGGCAACATCAGCGCTGATGGCCAAACGCTTTGGCTCTCCGCGCGTTACGATGGCGCAGTCTATGCCATCAACACGAATGATGGCACGGTGAAGAGTATTCCAGTTGGCGGCATGCCGCACGGTCTGACCGTCTGGCCGCAACCGGGGCGCTATTCGCTCGGGCATACCGGAAACATGCGCTAATCCTAGCGACGCCTAGGGGTCCCCTTGCCTTTTGAGCCGCCGCCCCGCAATAGGGCGGCAGCAAGCGGCGCAACGGCGGAATTCTTCCTCATGGGTTTCAAATGCGGCATTGTCGGCCTCCCCAACGTGGGCAAGTCGACGCTCTTTAACGCCTTGACGCAGACCGCTGCGGCGCAGGCGGCCAATTACCCGTTCTGCACGATCGAGCCAAATGTCGGCGATGTCGCGGTGCCGGACCCGCGCCTGTCGGTCCTCGCCGAAATCGCCGGGTCGAAAGAGCTGATCCCGACGCGTTTGACGTTCGTCGATATTGCCGGCCTGGTGCGCGGCGCCTCGAAAGGCGAAGGTCTTGGCAACCAGTTTCTTGCCAATATCCGCGAATGCGATGCGATCGCGCATGTCGTTCGCTGCTTCGAGGATGGCGATATTACGCATGTCGAAGGGCGCATCGATCCCCTCTCTGATATAGCGACGATCGAAACCGAGTTGATGCTTGCCGACCTCGACAGTCTTGAGCGCCGCATTGTCCAGCTCGAAAAGAGAGCCAAGGGCGCCGACAAGGAAGCCAAGGAAATCCTGGCATTGGCGACCAAGTGCCTCGGCGAATTGCGCGAGGGCCGCCCGGCCCGCGCCGCCGATGTCGGCCCTGATGAACGCAAGCTGTTTCAATCGTTGGGCCTGCTTTCGTCGAAGCCTGTGCTTTATGTCTGTAACGTCGAGGAAGCCCGCGCCGACAAAGGCAACGCTTTCTCCGAACTCGTGCGCGGACAAGCCGCCAAGGAAGGCGCGGTCGCAGTGGTCGTTTCGGCAAAGATCGAAAGCGAAATCGCTATCTTGCCGATCGCCGATCAAAAGGATTATCTCGACGCAGTCGGCCTGAGCGAGCCCGGCCTCAATCGAGTCATCCGCGCTGGCTACGATCTGCTGCATCTCGTGACGTTCTTTACTGTCGGTCCCAAGGAAGCGCGCGCCTGGACAGTCGAAAGGGGCTCGCGCGCGCCGCAAGCCGCCGGCGTCATTCACACCGATTTCGAGAAGGGCTTTATCCGCTCGGAAACAATCGCTTACCACGACTATGTCGCCTTCCGTGGCGAAGCGGGCGCGCGCGACGCGGGCAAGTTTCGGCTCGAAGGCAAGGACTATGCTGTCGCCGACGGCGACGTCCTTCATTTCAGGTTCGCCACCTAAGCGCGGAGCCTCGATGGATCTCCTGTACTTTGAAGATTTTCCGGTCGGCGAGATTGTCGAATACGGCGCGACAGAAGTCACCGCCGAAGCAATCATCGCGTTCGCTCGGCAATTCGACCCGCAGGTTTTTCATCTGGACGAATCCGCGGCGCACGCGACAATGACCGAGGGCCTTGTCGCTTCGGGTTGGCACACAGCCGCAATGCTGATGCGTATGTCCTGCGACAACTTCCTCAATCGTTCATCTTCACAAGGCTCGCCAGGAATTGAAGAGATTTCCTGGATCAAGCCTGTGCGACCCGGCGATATTCTCCGCGTGCGCCGTACGACATTGAGCGCTCGGCCGTCGAAGTCGCGTCCTGAAATCGGGTTGGTCGAATTCATCTGCGACGTTTTCAATCAAACCGGTGAAACCGTGATGATCCAGCAGGGCGTCATCCTGTTCAAACGACGCAATGCCGCCGCCGAGGCGACGCGATGAATGTCTTTTTCGAGGATTTTCAGATCGGCGAGACAATCTTGCTCGGCGCCTACAAATTCGAACGGGACGCAATGATCGCGTTTGCGCGGCACTACGACCCCCAGCCGTTCCACATCGACGAGGATGCCGCCAAAGCGACGATCTACGGTTCGCTCACCGCCTCTGGCTGGCATACCGCCAGCGCATTCATGCGCTGCTTTATCGACTGGATCGAAACCAAGCGACAAGCAGCCGCGGCGCGTGGCGAGGATTTGCCTCCGACCGGCGTCGCGCCTGGGGTGAGCGATCTGCGTTGGCCTGCGCCGGTGCGGCCCCGCGACGTCGTGACTTATTCGACCGTCGTTCAGTCGAAGCGGGCGATTCATCGCCCGGGCTGGGGACTTGTGACGCGCCGAAACTTTGGCGTCAACCAACACGGCGCCGAGGTTCTGAGTTTCACCAGCATGGTGATGACGGGACGGCGATCAACATAGGCGATCGGCGACACAACCACCTTGGCGCGCTCGAAGACAACGCGCCAGTATTTTGACTTCGATGGCGAAGCGATTAGATTATTCGTGGCGGTAGCGCACGGTTGGGAGATTTTCCCGAGCCGGACTTATTAATTGGACAAAGCACTTCTAACCGAGAATTTCATTCGCATTCAATCATCGGGGGATTCCTGAAATGGCAATCGATCTCACCAGTCTTGTTTCCGACTATCTCACGCCGCAGCTCGTCGGCCAGATTGCCGCTGCGGCGGGCGTCAATCCCTCGGCCGCGCAAAATCTGATCGATGGCGCGGTTCCAGCTGTCATCGGCGCGCTAGGCAGCGCTGCCAGCGCCCCCGGCGGCGCAAAGAAGATTGCCGATGCGATCTCCAACGTCGACCCCGACATTTTGACGAAGCTGAGCAGCGACCTCGGCGCTGGCAAGACTGACGCGTTGAGCGCTGGCGCGAACGCGTTGAGCGGCATCATGGGCAGTTCGAATCTATGGAGCCTAGCGGGCGCGCTTGGCAAATTCGCCGGCATCCCGCAAGCGGCCGCGCAGTCAACGGTCGGCGCGGTCGGTCAGGCGGTCATTGGCGTGATCGGCCAGCAGGATCCCTCGACGTGGTCCGACCCTGGCGCGATCGGCAATCTGCTCGCCAGCCAGAAGGATGTTGTCAGCGCCGCGTTGCCGCCCGGCCTCTCCAGCCTTTTGTCCTCTTCCGGCCTGCTGACCGGCATGGGCGCGGCAGCCGCTGGCGCAGCCTCAAGCGCCGCCGCCGCAACGACGCGGACAGCTTCGAATGTCGCGTCTTCGGCTTCAAGCGCCGCGGGCTCCGCCATGAATCAAGTGCGTCCGACCAGCTCGTCGAGCAGTTTCCCAATGTGGCTGATGATCGTCATCGCGATCGTCGTTCTGGCGGCGATCTATTTCTTCGTCACCCGCAACAATGCCGCCAAGCCGGCGGCGACGGGCGCGGCGGCGATCGAGTTTGCCTTGGGGCGCGATCTCCTCACGCTTTGATCGATCGCGAAGTCCCTTTTGGCGAAATGCTGGAAGAGACTTTTCCTTGCAGGGCCGCCGACAAAAGTCCGCGCGGTCCTAAAGCAGCTCGACGCGGAACTTCTCAAACCCTCCGGGCGCCGGACTCATCGGCGTCAGCTTGATTCCGGGCGGTTCCGGCGCCGAGATGGCGGCGGGCGAAGACGCGAAAGTTGCAACAACGCTCGCTGGCCATGGCGCAAATCGCCAGTTGTTGTCGGCCTTCGGTTCGACATGCTGGGTGGCGACGGTGTAGCGCACAAGCACATCGCGGTTGGCGTCGGGCGCTTCCAAAACTACTGTCGAGCCGTCGCAACCGGGAAAATTGCCGCCCCCGCCAGCGCGGTAATTGTTAGTCGCGACAAGAAACAATTGCCGTTCGTCAATCGGTCTGCCCTCGAAGTTCAGATCGACAATGCGATGCCCCTCGGGCGCGACAAGCTTGCCATCGCCATCGTAGCGCGCGGGTTGCGTCACATCGATCGCATAGGTAACGCCGTCAATGACATCGAAATTGTAAGAGGCAAAGCTCGGATCGATCAGTTCTTGTTCGGCCGTGGAAGCAGGATCGATGCGGCGGTAAACGCCGGCTGAGCGCTCGAGCCATTCGCGCAACGTTGCGCCGTCGACTTTCACAACACGCAGGCTGTTGGGATAGAGATAGAGATCGGCGACGTTCTTGATGGCGATCGGTCCGGCCTTGACGTCGGTATAATAGTCGGGACCGCCGCGTCCGCCCGATTTGAACGGCGCCGCGGCGGAAAGCACCGGAAAGCCCGCCAGCGCCGGCATCGTCGCGACGAGCTTCTTGACGTACCAGCTCTGCGCCGCATTGACGATCTGCACGGACGGATCGTCAGCGACGAGCGCGAAGAACGAGTTGATCGGCGAGACGATATCGCCGACCGGCGAGCGCACGTAAGCAAGCGTATCGTTGTGCGCTTGTTGCGCGGCGGCCAGCACATCGGGCTCGGGCGGCGCCAGCGCTGTCACAACGCGATCGACGCGGGCATAGATCGGCCGCGCTTCGACATGCGCTCCAGCGACGCGCCAGCGACCCTCGCGCTGTTCCAGATCAAGATCGATCACGCCGAGGTGGCTGCCCCAGAACCCCGGCATGAAGGTGGGGACGCCAGACAACGCACCGGCTGCGACATCGACGGCGGCGATGCCGGCAAAATCCGGGCCGGGCAACAGCAAATGCTGATGCCCGGTGAAGATCGCATCGATGCCGCCAACCTCGGCCAGCCCAATCGCGGCATTCTCTTCGCTGGGCTGCGGAGGCTTGCGGGAAATGCCGGAGTGGCAGAGAGCGACAACGAGATCGACCCCAAGCGCCCTCACTTGCGGAACATAGATTCGCGCCGCTTCCGCAATGCCGGTCGTCGTCGCGCGGCCCGCGAGATGGCTCTGATCCCACTGCACGATCTGCGGCGGCGCGAAGCCGATGATCGCGACGCGCAGCTTCTGCTCGACGCCGGATTCATCGCGGCAAGTTTGTTCAAGCACGAGCCACGGTTTGAAATAGAACGAGCCGTCCGGCTTGAAGATGTTGCAGCTAACAGCGGGAAAGTTGGCGCCCGCCAGCGCGGTCTCGAGAAACTCCAGCCCGTAGTTGAATTCGTGATTGCCGAGGGTACAGGCGGCATAGCCCAGCACGTTCATGGCGGCGATCATCGGATGCACTTCGCCGGACTTGAGGCCCTTCGACAGCGCGATGTAATCGCCGAGCGGCGTGCCCTGAATGATGTCGCCATTGTCGAGCAGGATCGAATTCTTCACTTCCGCCCGCGCGGCGCGAATCAAAGCCGCCGTCTTGGCGAGGCCGACCGTGTCGTCGGGCCGATCGCGATAATAATCGTAGGGGAAAATATTGGCGTGAAGATCGCTCGTGCCGAGCAGGCGCAGCCGCAAGCGGGGTGAAAGCGCGAGGGCGCTGTCGGTCGTCGTCGCCACCAGCGCCGCGCCGGCGCCCTGCAAGGCGACCCGACGTGTCAAATCTGGCGCCATCGGATTCTCCTTGCCCATGGCGCTCGAAGCGGCCGCCGCCCGTGTAACGGTGTTTAATGATTTCATCGGGATGAGTGTACTTTTTTGTCCCACCTTGCCAAAACTTCGCATTGAAAACGGCGGTCATCCGATACGCGGCGGCCTGGAAAGCGGACAGTCCCGTGCTGGACGAGGCATCCGGCGAAGTCAAACGAGCCAGGCCCCGCTGGACCCCGCCACACACCGTGTTCGAATGGAAAATCCGAAAATTAGAATAGCACGTATTTTTGTTTTCAAAAATAAATATTTGAGATTTCGGTCAATTGAAAATCAGGTCGGGCAAGAAAGCGCCGGCGCGCGCGACCGCCACCTGCGCCCGGGCCAGTCGTCTCAGCCCGAAAGAGACGGTCAAGACCCCGATCGTTTTCACAAGGCCGTTGCGCTCTTGCCGGGCGCCATCGCATTTGTCGCCTGAGTCTTCGACGCCGGAGCGACGGGCGCCGCCTGGCCGGACTTGAAGGCGTCCCAACCGCCGGGCGGCGGCGACACTTCGTTTGCGGCTGCGTTTGGCGCCGTCACATGGAAGGCCGACAGCGCGCTCGAGGCGGCTTCAAGCGCCTTGACGTCCATCTTGGCCGCGACTTCGTCGCGCTTCTTGCCCGCATCGGCGTCGCCCTGCTGCGCGGCGAGCGAGAAGTAGACCCAGGATTGGCCAAGATCCTGCGGCACGCCCATGCCTCGCGCGTAGAGGATCGCCAGATTGTACTGGCTGTCCTTGACGCCGAACTGCGCGGCCTTGCTGAACCATTCGGCGGCCTCGGTGTAATCGGGCTTGATGCCGACAGTTTCGGCGCTCAACACGGCAAGATTGTGCATGGCGCGCGCGTTGCCCGAATCCGCCGCTTTCTTGTACCAGGACTTGGCGATGGCGACGTCGCGCGTCACGCCGACGCCCTTTTCGTACAACGAGCCGAGCCGGTATTGCGCTGGCGCGAGGCCTTGGGTTGCGGCGCGCTCGAACCATTGCGAGGCGGCGTGCGGATCGCGCGTCAGGCCCCGCCCATCGACAAGACGCAACGCCAGTTCGTATTGCGCCGCCGGGTCGCCATCGGCCGCG
Source organism: Methylocapsa sp. (assembly GCA_043739325.1). GTDB lineage: Bacteria > Pseudomonadota > Alphaproteobacteria > Rhizobiales > Beijerinckiaceae > Roseiarcus. Next base: position 13,283 of record JAYUFK010000037.1, read on the forward strand.
GCGTCGCGCAGGCCCGAGGGGACGCCGCTTGGCAACGACGCGACAAGTTCCCTAGGCGCCGGGTTCGAGGGTTTGGCGCTGTCGTAGACGACCGGCGATTTCGGGTTGATCGAGCCGACCGGGCTGGGATCGATGACCCGCGCGTCGGCCTTGGGCGGCGCTGTGTCGTCGACTTTGGCGACTTTCGGAGCGGCGGGCGCATCCATCTCCGCCTTGTGCAAATTGGGTTGGCGCAGCGCCCCAATTCCGAGGGCCGCCAGCGTGACGACGATGGCAAGCAACGCTGCGCCAAGCAGGATCGGCCGCCGTCGCCCCGCGAAGAACGCCTTGGCCTGTTCGAGACTGCGAGCCGTCGACGAAGCGCCGTCACCGGCGCGCGATGCGCCTTCGGCGTCCTTGGCGGCGCTTTCGGCCAGCGCCGCCTGGGCGGCGCGGCGCGCGGCCGCGATATGGGCGTTGATGGCGCTCTTGGGCGCGCCTTCGCCGACAGCCTTTTCCAGACCTCGCGGCGTGGCGCCGGCGCCAGGTTCGATGAGGAAGTCCGAGCCGTCGAGCGAGCGCAACGACGAGGCGGCGGTCGCGGCGCGCGCCGTCTTGGCGGGCGGTTCATGCCCGGTATCAACGAGCGGGCGCGCCGGCGCGAAAATCGGCGCTTCGCGATATTCCGAGTCGATCGAATTGAGCGCCGCGGCGGCGCTGACGACAGGCGGCGGGGTTGACGACCGCGATGGCGCCGGCGCGGCGACTGGCGCCGAGGTAGCGAGGGGCGCGGCATGGCTGACATTGGCGACTTCGTCTTCGATCTGGCCGATCCGGTCGACAAGTTTTTCGAGCACGTCCTGCACCCCGGTCAGCGTCGCCTGGACGCGTCGGTCGGTGTTGGTCTGTTCGACGCGCAGGTCCGCCAGACTCTCGGCGATATGCGGATCGAGCGCCGGCGCGGGCGCGCCAGCCGGGACCGCTGCGACCTGCAACGCCTTGCGGGTGCGGTCAAGCTCGCCGAGCAATTCGCCGACCATCTGCTCCAGCGCTGAATTGGACGCCGGCGCCGTCTGCAATGCGCCAAGCCGGTCGTGGATGTCGGCAATCTGATTGGCGATCTCATGGCTGTCCGGCGCCCCGGCAAGCCTTTGTGCGTCGAGGCGCTGCGCCAGGCTATCGACCGCCTGTTCGATCAAGCGGGAAGTCAACTTCGGCGAAGCGGCGAGATCGAGCTTGTCGTGCAGCGCCCGCAAAGTCTGTTCGAGCGGCTGCGTGTCGATGACCGGATTGCTACGCTGATCGATCCGCGCGCCCAGATCGTACAACATCGATTCAAGCGCGTGCGAATCGAATGCCGCGGGCGCTGACCGATCAAGCTTGGCGCTGACATCGTGGATCAAATCTTCGAGACGGTGTGGATCGAACGCCGGGGCGCCGGGCCGGTCAAGCTTGGCGGCCACATCCTGCATGAAGCCTTCGAGACGATGCGCGTCGAGCGCGTGCGAATCGAATGCCGCAAGCGCTGGCCGATCAAGCTTGGCGCTGACATCGTGGATCAGATCTTCGAGACGGTGTGGATCGAACGCCGGGGCGCCGGGCCGGTCAAGCTTGGCGGCGACATCCTGCATGAAGCCTTCGAGACGATGCGCGTCGAAGGCGCCTGGCGCTGGGCGATCAAGCTTCGCGCTCACGTCATGCATCAGGTCTTCGAGTCGGCGCCCGTCGAAAGCGGCAGGCGCGGGACGATCGAGCCGCGCGCTGACGTCCTGCATCAGGCCTTCCAGGCGCCGGGTGTCGAGCGCGGCGGCCTGCGCATCCTCGAGCTTGGCGCCAAAATCGCGCATCATCCGCTCAAGCGGCGCGAGGTCTATCGCCGCGGGCTGGGCCGTGGCGAGGCGCGAGCCAAATTCCCGCATCATCTCTTCAAGCGGCTTTGTGTCGATCGCGACGCTCGGCGCGCGCTCAAGTTTCGCGCCAAGTTCGCGCATCATCGCTTCGAGCGGCCCGGTGTCGACCTCCACCGGCCGGTCGCCGAGCGAACGCAAGACTTGCTCAAGCGGCGCTGTGTCGATGACCGGATTGGTGCGGCGATCGATGCGCGCGCCAAGCTCCTGCACGATACGTTCAAGCGCGGCGTGATCGGGCGCGGTATTGTCCTGACGGCTGAGCTTTGTGTTGATCTCGCGCATCAGGGCTTCGAGGGCGCCGATGTCGACGCTGGAGCGCGCCGGGCTTTCCAGCTTGGCGCCAAGTTCGCGCAGCGCCGCATCGAGCGCGCGCATGTCGACTTGCGGCGTCGGCCGCGCCTCGATGCTGCTGCGCAGGCTCTCGATGCGGCTCGACATTTCCTCGAGCGCCCTGGGATTGATCGCCGGCGCGGGACGCTCAAGCGCCTGATCCATGCGGGCGGCGAGTTGTTCGAGGCGGCGCTCGATCGCGGTCAAAGCCGCAGGCGACGTCGAACGTTCGACCAGCGCGCGCGCATCCGAGAGCAGCGCCGCGACATGCGCGGTGTCGGCATGTGGCGTCGAGCTTGAATTCATCCGGTCGACGCGGTCGGCGAGATCGCTGATCTGTCGCTCCAGCCGGTCGACGGGCACCGGGCGCAGCGCCGCTTCGGCGAGCAGGTTGCGCACTTCCTCGCTTTGCTGGCGAATGCGCTCCAGCGCCTTGGGATTGATCGCGGACTGCGCGATGTGATCGATCTTTTCGTTGATGGCGCGAATTTCGCGCTCCAGCGCCTGCGCCGCCGGGCGCGGGTCATGCGCGCGCAAGGAGGCGCGAAGTTCGTTGATCATGCCTTCGATCGGCGCCAGCAATCCAGCAAAGGCGCCGCTGTCGCGGCTTGCCGCGACGCGCTGGGTGAGATCGCGGATCGCGCCCTCAATGCCGACAACGGCGTTCCTCGGGGCCAGATCGGCAAGGCTGCGCGACATCGCCGCCAGCTCGGCGCGCAAGGCTTCGATTTCGACGCGCGGCGTCTCGCGCCGTTCGCTCGATTCGCGGCGGAGTTCATCGAGCCGCTGGCTGAGTTTGCGGATCTCGACCTGCAAGCCTTCGGTCGCGGCGGCGCGCGGCGCGATTTCGGCGACAACCGCCGGCCTGGACGGTTCGCTGACTTCATGCACCGGCGCACGTGGCCGCACAGGCGCCGGCGCTGCTGCCGGCGCGTCAACGCCGAAATTGCGCCAGCCCGCCTTCGCCGGTTCGCCAGCGGAGACCGCGGCGCGAGCGTCGAGCTCCTCGCGACGGCGCGCGATCTGGCTGACGGCGTCGATGACGTCGAGACGCGGACGCACTACGGGGCGCGGTACTTCGGTTCGCGCTTTTTCGCCTGCCTCGATGCGGCGCGCCAATTCGTTCATGCGCTCGTCGAGCGAGCGCGCGGTCTCTTCGATGCGCTTCTCAACCTTGTCGGTCGGCGGCGCCGCGTGCGCGGCGAGGCGCGCTTGAGTCTTGGCGATGCGCTCTTCTATCGAGTCGAGGCGGTCGGCGACGGCATCAAGCGCCTCGCGCTCTTCGCGGCGGCCGTCGTGACTGCGTTCGATCCATGTCGCCACCGAGCCGAGCGCGCGCGCGGTGCGCTCGTCGCTTTGCGCGGCGCGGTTTTCGAATTTGCCGATCGCGGCTTCCAACAGCTCGTCGGCCAGGCGTGTGTCGTCGGCGCTTGTCTGACGCGACGGGCGGCGCGGACGGGTTTCCTCGGCCGGGTCATCGCGGAGGCGACGCCGACGCGGGCGATCGATCTGCGGGTCTTCCCGGCGCGAAAGGCGGTCGAGGCGCACGCCAATTGCGTTCAGCCGTTCATCGCGATCGAGATCATCCGGGTCGACGCCTTGCTCGGCGGCCTGGTCGGCGACGACCTCGTCGAGCCATTCGCCGAGCGTCATGCCAGCCCGCCGCGCCGCTTCCTCGGCGGTTTCGCGGGTTTCCCGACCGACACCCCGGACGCTCCAAGAAGCGGCTCTGTTCATGTTTTCAACCGTCGCCGAGGTTCATCGAATCATCGCGCCAGCGGCTCGCTTTGGCGCCATGAGCGGATGTTTCGACGCCCGTGGTGAACAAATCGTTAAGTTCGCCCCAAAATGACGCAACTCTTGCCGCGCCTTGTCTTGCCGCGCCTTGAACAAGGGGTTGCATAAACATTAAAAAACAACCTATAGTTGCAAAATGATTCGACCTTACAGGCGAAATTACTGCGCCGCGGCGGGCTCCTTGCGTGAGTCATAAGCAACCCCGCGACGCTGACGAAAGGAAAGTCGATGAGCGCAGTTGTTTCTTCTGAATCTCTCGCTCCGGCGCCGGTGAGCCGGGCCGGAACGTCGGCAGAATCGGCAAATTATCGAGGTCGAACCCCGCTTGGCTCAAACGGCGATGCCGGAGAGCTGCCTATTGGCGAAATGGCGCGCCAGTATCGGGTCAGTCTTCGGACGCTGCGCTTTTACGAGGATCGCGGCTTGCTGGCGCCGCGCCGGGACGGCACTTCCCGGTACTATGGCGCCTCCGACCGGCTGCGATTGCAGATGATTCTGAAAGGCAAACACCAGGGATTCACCCTGGTCGAGATCAGCGACCTGATCGGCGCCAAGGCCAGCGCAGACGAAACGGACTTCGAGAAAAAGCTGCAACCTGAGCAAATCGTCAGCCAGATCAGCCATCTCGAACGCCAGCGCGCCGAAATCGACGACGCGATCGGCCGGTTGCGGGAAACTTACGAGCGCCTTGAGGTCGCCCTCGCGCCGGCCTGAGCGCCGCGCGCTTCGGCGATGCCCCTCGCCGCGTCGAAAGCCGCTTCGACACTGAGCAGCGTCGTATCGAGGATCGCGGCATCCTCGGCGGCCTTCAGCGGGGCGGCGTCGCGTTGCGAATCGCGCGCGTCGCGGCGCTGGATTTCGGCCAATATCGCGGGATAGTCGGCCTTCTCGCCGCGCGCCGCGAGCTCCAGCGCCCGGCGTTGCGCCCGCGCCGCCGGGCTGGCGGTGACGAAGATCTTCACTTCGGCTTCGGGACAGATCACCGTGCCGATATCGCGCCCGTCCAGCACCGCGCCGCCCGGACGCCGCGCGAATTGGCGTTGCGCCTCGATCAAGGCGGCGCGCACCGGCGGTAGCGCGGCGACAATTGAAGCGGCTTCGCCCATTTCGCGCCCGCGCAGGCGCGCCTCATAGAAGTCCGTGAGCGCTAGCCCCCGCGCCGCGGCGACCGCCGCATGAGTATCGGTGAGGCTGCGGCCCTGATCGATCAGCAGGGCCGCCGTGGCGCGATACAGCAGGCCGGTGTCGAGATGCGGCAAGCCATAATGCGCGGCAAGCCGCCGCGCGAGCGTGCCCTTGCCCGAAGCGGCGGGTCCGTCAATCGCAATGATCATTAGCCGCGCCTCCCCGCTGTCGCCGTGCATAAGGCGCCGCGGCGAGGCTGTCACGCCAAGCACTATCTCCGTCTTCCCCGCGCCTGACCGCCGCTCGGCCTCGCTTCGCCGCCGCCCCAATTGTGCGGGCCCATGTCGGAATCGGTGGGTTTGTGCGCGCGGCTCGCTGGGGTGTTCGCCGCCTTGCCGAACTTGCGCTCGCCCTTGTAGCCGCCGCCGCCCGCCTCGATTGCCGCCTGGCGCGCCAGCGGGTCGTCTGAGACCATCAACTCCACCGCCTGCAAACGCTTGATCTCGTCGCGTAAGCGGGCCGCTTCCTCGAATTCGAGATTGCCGGCGGCGATCTTCATGCGCTTCTCGAAATCGGCGATCGTCGCGTGCAGATTGTGGCCCAGCATCGCGCCGGCCTCGGCGGCGCTCGCCAGGCCGGCGTCGACGGTGACGTGATCGGCCTCGTAGACGGAGGAGAGAATGTCTTGGATGCCACGCTTGATCGACGCCGGCGTGATGCCGTTGGCGGCATTGTAGGCCTCCTGCTTGGCGCGGCGCCGGTCGGTCTCGTCCATCGCCCGCCGCATCGAGCCGGTGACGCTGTCGGCGTAGAGGATCACCTTGCCGTCGACGTTGCGCGCTGCACGTCCAATCGTCTGCACAAGCGACGTTT
>JAYUFK010000038.1:0-7164 GCA_043739325.1 Methylocapsa sp.
GGGCCATGCAGCGGTTTCGAAGCGCAAAGACGTTGCAGATGTTCAGCTCAGTTCACGCCCAGGTCCACAACCATTTCAATCAGGAGCGCCATCTCGTCCGTCGCGAAGTTTACAAACAAAGACGCTCTGCTGCGCTTGCCGAGTGGCGCGCTATCGCGGCCTAATCGCTGCTTGGGTTTGGGCACGCTTTGCCAAAAGATGGAAACCCGCTGTTTCCTTGACACCGCCGCCCCGGCTCAAGGCGTCGTCGTCGATGAACGACTATACAGTGTCTTTCAGCATATCACAGATATGTTCGAACATTGGCGCGTCCGCTATTTCATCGGCGTCCGCGAAAGAACCACTTGTTGGTGGTGTTCTGCTTAATGTTCGCGGTATCGCCCTGTTCGGACGTGTTCGGCGGTTCGAGATGCTTTCGGTGCTCGGAGTCCTTCGTGGTTTCGCGCTCTTCCCCTGGACCCTTGGCGCTGCGGTTGGCAGGGGGCACTAACGGCAGATGCTTTGTCATGGGGAACTCCCTTGGAGAAAACCTTGCGGAAGCCAATCTACCGGCCTAACGCGCCCGCGCTCGGATAGTTGCATTCAAGGATTTTCATGATTTAGTGCCTCGCGCCCTGGTAACTTCGCCGCGCCTCGCGCGTCGAACCTCGCCACGAAAGAGAATCGTCGTGTCCTACGAAAATTGCCGAACCGAAGGAGCGCGCCTACCCTATCGAAGACAAGGCCCATGCCCGTAACGCCAAAACCCGCGCGAGTCTGGCGGTCAAGGCGGGCCGGACGTCTGCGGCGGAAGCCGGCAAAATCGACAAGAAGGCGGATGGACGCTTTTGGATACAAGCTTTGGGGTTAGCTGACGATGTTTGCTCCGTGGATTTAATTGCTGCTACGCAAGACGGCCTTTATTGCGCCATGGGCGATTTTCATATCGATCCGATGCGCCCGGTGCAGCGCGCGGTCATCACCCATGCTCATTCCGATCATGCGCGCTTTGGCAGCGAACTTTACGTCTGTCATGCCGATACGGCTCCGATCTTGCGAAAGCGACTTGGGGATGTTCGCATCGAGACCCTGGCCTTTGGCGAAAGCATCTCGCGCAATGGCGTCGCCGTGTCGCTGCATCCCGCCGGCCATGTGCTGGGATCTGCGCAGGTCCGCATTGCCCATCGAGACGAAGTCTGGGTGGCATCCGGCGATTATAAGGTGGAGGACGACGGCGTATCCGCCGCCTTTGAGCCTATGCGCTGCAACGTGTTCATCACAGAGTCGACGTTCGGATTGCCAATCTATCGCTGGCGGACTCAGGCGGAACTTTTCACCGATATAAGCTTCTGGTGGCGGAACAACGCCGCCGCGGGACAGGCAAGCGTGCTGTTCGCCTATTCGCTGGGGAAAGCACAGCGCATCCTGCGCTATCTCGATCCCTCGATCGGGCCAATCCTTTGCCATGGCGCGATCGAGCCGATCAATGAGATCTATCGCGCCGCCGGCGTCGCGTTGCCGTCAACGCGCGCCGCGGGTGCGGCGAGTAAAACGGAGATCGTAAGCGCGATGATCCTCGCGCCGCCGTCTGCGGCCGGCTCTCCATGGATGCGCCGTTTCGGGAATTATTCCGATGGCTACGCCAGCGGCTGGATGCAGGTGCGCGGCAACCGGCGCCGGCGCGGCGTCGATCAAGGTTTCGCGGTTTCCGACCACGCGGACTGGCCTGGCCTGCTTGAGGCGATCGCCGCGACCGGCGCCGAGCGGGTCTATGCGACTCATGGCAGCGTTGGCGCGCTCACGCGCTATCTCGGCGAAAAGGGGCTCGACGCGCGCGCTTTGCCAACCGGCCACGGCGACAATGAAGACGTGGCGACGACCGAAGCTGCGGATGCCGACCTGTGAAGGATTTCGCGCAACTCTACAGCCGTCTCGACGCGGCGACTTCGACCAAATCAAAACAACGCGCGATGGTCGACTATTTCACCGCCGCCCGGAATGACCCATCGCGTCAGGAGAGCGCCGCCTGGGCAACTTATTTCCTCTCGGGCGGCAAGCCGCGCCAGCTCGCGTCGACGAGGGTGCTGCGCCGTCTGGCAATCGAGGAAGCGCATATCCCGGAATGGTTGTTCGACGAATGCTACGAGAACGTCGGAGATCTCGCCGAGACGCTCTCGCTGCTTTTACCCGAAGGCCAGATACGCGACGAGCAGCCGCTATCTGTTTGGATGAGCGAACGCCTATTACCCCTGCGCGCCGCGCCGGAAGAGGAGAAATACGAGCGGCTGCGCGCCTGGTCGCGCAGCGTTCCGATCAATCAACGCTTGCCGTTCTTCAAGCTCATAACCGGCGCCTTTCGCATTGGCGTCTCCAAACTGCAGGTGGTTGAGGCGCTCGCCCAAGTGGCGGGCCTCGATGAAAAGCGCTCGGCGCAACGCATGATCGGCTTTGGGCAGGCGGACCGAGTGCTCACAGCCCAGGATTTCCTGGCGTTGGTCGCTCCGGTCGTGGTTGGCGAAGCGCAGACACTGGACGAAGGGCAACCCTATCCGTTCTACCTCGCGCATTCCTTTCAGCGTCCCGTTGAAGCGATGGAGGGAATTCTCGGGCCCGTCGCCGACTGGCATGCCGAATGGAAATACGACGGTATACGCGCGCAATTTGTTCACCGCGCCGGCGCGTGGCGGCTTTGGTCGCGCGGCGAAGAATTGATCTCCGACGGTTACCCAGAAATGGAAGCGCTGGCGCAAATGTTGCCGCAGGGCGTTGCACTCGATGGCGAGCTTGTCGTCATGGCGACGCAGCCAGGCGGCCAGACTGCCGCCGACGACCTCTCGGGCTTGCGGCCTTTCGCGCTGCTGCAACAAAGGCTCGGCCGCAAAAAGGTCAGCGCCAAGACCCTGCAGGATCTGCCGGTAATATTCATTGCCTATGACGTGCTTGAGTTTGGCGGCCGCGATCTGCGCGAGGCCCCGCAGGCGGAGCGCCGCGCGGCGTTGGAGGAGATTGTTGCGAAGGCGCTGCGTGATGCCGAAGCGGCGAGTATCCGACTGCCGCTCCGTATCAGCCCCATTCTGCAAGCCGCGGACTGGCGCGAGTTGGCGGCGGTGCGAGGGAGGGCGCGCGCACTCGGCGTCGAGGGCCTGATACTGAAAGCGCGGTCAGGCGCCTATGGAGTCGGGCGGCGCAAGGGGAGCGATCGCACCGATATCTGGTGGAAATGGAAGCTCGACCCGATGAGCGTTGATGCGGTACTGATCTACGCGCAACGCGGCCACGGTCGACGCTCCGGCGTTTACAGCGACTATACGTTCGCGGTTTGGAGCGCCGAATTCGGTCAGGCGGCCCGAGCGTTGGTGCCTTTCGCCAAAGCCTATTCGGGACTTTCGGACGCCGAAATGCGCGACGTCGATACGATCATTCGCGACACGACGATCGAAACTTTCGGCCCCGTGCGCAGCGTCGCTCCGACGATGGTCTTTGAGCTTGGCTTTGAGGGCATTGCGCGCAGCAAGCGCCATAAAAGCGGCGTCGCGGTGCGCTTTCCGCGCATGCTGCGACGGCGGCTCGACAAGCCTGTCGCCGAGGCCGACACGCTGGAGCGCCTGCGCGAATTGCTGCCGCCAAGCCAGAATGACTAAAGCGAAATCGCGCGGCGCGACGAAACGAGCGGTCGAGAGGTGGTTTGCCCAGCAGAACTGGCGGCCGTTCGACTTTCAGAAGACCACTTGGCGGCTGATGGCGCAGAGGCGCAGCGGCCTTCTTCACGCATCGACGGGAGCAGGCAAAACTCTGGCGGCGGGCCTTGGCGCGTTGCTCGCGTTGCGGGATGCACGCGCTGATGCGGGGCCAGCGCCTCTGACTCTGCTATGGATAACGCCGATGCGCGCGCTGGCGGCTGACACTGCGCTCGCGCTCGCCGCAGCGTTGAAGGGCGTCAACGACAACGGAGTGGACGGGGCCGCGCAATGGGCGCTGGGCTCGCGCACCGGCGACACATCGGCGCGCGAACGCGCCGCACAGAAGCGCCGCCTGCCGACAGTGCTCATCACGACCCCGGAAAGCCTGTCGCTGATGCTGTCGCGCGACGATGCCGCCGAGAACTTTGGACACCTTGGCTGCGTCATCGTCGATGAATGGCATGAGCTTGTCGCCAACAAACGCGGCGTGCAGACGCAACTTGCGCTGGCCCGATTGCGACGCTGGCGGCCCTGCCTGATGATCTGGGGCATGTCCGCGACGATAGGCAATCTTGAAGAAGCGAAGCGCGTCTTGCTGGGGCCCGCCGGCGCGCCGTCCGGCGCGCTTGTGGAGGCGGGACTCCGGAAGAAGATCGTCATCGATACGCTGCTGCCCGACGCGCCCGAGCGCTTCCCCTGGGGCGGCCATCTGGGCATAAGAATGGCGCCGCAAGTCGTGGCTGAGATCGACGCGAGCGCCAACACGCTGATCTTCACCAACACGCGCTCGCAGGCGGAGCTCTGGTATCAACGCCTGTCGCGCTTGCGCCCGGACTGGGCCGGCGTGCTCGCCATCCACCACGGCTCGTTGGCGCGCCCCGTGCGCGAATGGGTTGAGAACGGCCTGAAGCAAGGCCTCCTGAAAGCAGTGGTCTGTACGTCCAGCCTCGATCTTGGCGTCGATTTTCTTCCCGTCGAACGGGTGTTGCAGATAGGCTCGCCAAAGGGGGTGGCCCGCCTGCTGCAACGTGCGGGGCGCAGCGGCCATGCGCCGGGACGCGCCTCGCGCATCACGCTGGTGCCGACCAACACACTTGAACTGGTGGAGGGAGCCGCGGTCAAGACTGCCGTCGCCCGGGGCCATATCGAGAGCCGCACAAGCCCAAATGCGCCGCTTGACGTGCTGGCCCAGCACCTTGTCACTGTCGCGCTTGGCGGCGGCTTCCGGCCGGAAGAACTTCTTGGAGAAGTGCGCGACACAGTCGCTTATGAAAACCTTTCTGCGGAATCCTGGCAGTGGTGTCTGGATTTTGTCCGTCGGGGCGGTCCCAGCCTTGTCGCCTATCCGGGCTTTCGGCGCGCGGCGCCAGACGCTGGCGCCGTCTGGCGCGTTGCTGACAAGGGTATCGCGCAACGCCACAGACTCAACATTGGAGCCATCGTCAGCGATACGAGCGTAAGTGTGCAATACGGCCCAGCGCCGCGTGGCGCCCGGCTAGGGTCGGTCGAAGAGACATTCGTTGCGCGCTTGCGCCCCGGCGATCGTTTCTGGTTCGCGGGCAAGATGCTGGAGCTTGTGACGCTGCGCGACGGCACGGCGTTTGTGCGCAAGGCCACGGGCGGCGGCGCGACGCCGAGCTGGAACGGCGGACGCATGCCGCTGTCGACCACGCTCGCCGACGAAATGGTCGAAGCTTTCGCTCGCGCCAGCCGCGGCGACTACGACAGCCCCGAGCTTGCCGCGGCGCGGCCGACGCTGGAGCTGCAGATCAAATGGTCAGAATTGCCGTCTCCCGGCAAGCTGCTCGTTGAAACCCTCAAGTCGCGCGAGGGGTGGCATCTCTTCGTCTATCCTTTCGCCGGGCGAAGCGTGCACATGGGTCTGGCGAGCCTGTTCGCCTGGCGCGCTGCTCAGATTGAGCCCGGCACGTTCTCCTTGGCGATTAACGACTACGGGTTCGAATTGCTCAGCGGCTCGCGACGCGACTGGGCTGGGAGCGTGCAGCGCCTGATCGACGCTTCGCTATCGTCGGCGGAACTTACCAGCGAGGTCCTCGCCAGCCTCAATGCCGGCGAGCTGGCGCGGCGGCGCTTTCACGACATTGCGCATATTGCCGGACTTGTCGTCTCCGGCTATCCCGGCGAGCGCAGGAGCGCACGGATGATGCAGGCGTCGTCGAGCCTATTCTATGATGTGTTCCGAAAGCACGATCTGGGCAACGGACTGTTGCGTCAAGCCGAACGGGAAGTGCTGGAAGATGAGCTGGACCTCGCGAGCTTGCAGATGACGCTGAAACGGATGGCTTCGCATGAACTGCGTCTGCGGACCTTGCGGCGATGTTCGCCGCTGGCGTTTCCTCTCATGGTCGAGGGCTTTCGCGAGAAGCTCACCAATGAAGCCTTGACCGCGCGCATCGAGCGTCTGCTAGAGGCGCTCAATTTGGCGGCCGATGCATGACCGGCATGATCGCAGAATTTGCGCGCCGCGGCCTGACGCTGCTGCCGCAACGCGCAATATGGTCGGCCGGGGCGCGGACGCTTTGGGTCGCAGATCTACATCTGGGCAAGACGGCTGTCTTCAGGAAAGGCGGTCTCCCTGCGCCTGAGGGCGGCGGCGAGGAAACCCTTTCCCGGCTCGCGATGCTGATCGATGAGCTCGCCCCACAGCGACTGATCGTTCTTGGCGATTTCATCCATGCGCGGACGGGCAATACGCCCGATTTGCATCATCAATTGCGTCTCTGGAGAGAGGCTCGTCCGCAAATCGAATGTCTTGTAGTTCGCGGCAATCACGACCGCCACGCCGGGGATGCGCCAGACGACTGCGGGTTTATCGGCGTCGACGAACCGTTCGCCGTCCTCGGCGTCGAGGGGCGTCACCACCCGATCGAGCGAGCCACCGCTCTCGACAGCGGCCCGATCGTGCTGGCTGGGCATGTTCATCCGATGGTTCGGTTGAGCGGCCGAGGTCGGGACAGCCTTCGCCTGCCGTGCTTTGCGGTTCTCGGTCGTCAGATTGTGCTCCCCGCCTTTGGCGAATTCACTGGCGGCCGGCTGGTGCATCCGCGAGAGGACTGGAATGTGGTGATTGCAACGGGACGGGAGTTGTTTGAAATCCGCCGGTTCCGCGCGACGAGCGCACAATCCGCACATATTGCGCGACGGCCGTTATTAGATGGCCGTCGCCCTTGACCTCGGGCTCGACGGCAGTGCCTTTGTCAAAAATACCGCTCGCGTTTGAGGTCGTGCGACTAAAGGCGGCGATGGATCTAGTACCCACTAAAACTGGAGCGCGCATCGAATTTGCCCGGGATCCGGCGCAACGCCGGGATTGCTTCTCTATTGAAGGCTGGCGAGTCTTGGACGGCAATCGAGCGTGCGTTCGGTTGCAGCAGAGCCACTATCGCCAAGGTTGCCAAGCGGCTTGCGCGGCCTGTGAGCGTCGCGAACCAAGTGAGCACACCAGCGGCCTGACCACACGCTGCTTCAGCAGTTTCAAAAGCGA
>JAYUFK010000039.1:0-2580 GCA_043739325.1 Methylocapsa sp.
CTGTCGTGGGCGCACCGCGACAGCCAGTGGAGCAAAGCGATCTGGGCGAGCCCGACCGTGGTCTATTTGAAACGCTCCACAATGTTCGACCATCCGGGATATTAAGTCCTAATCTGAAAGTCGCATCTGTGCCTTCGACGCCGTGAAGCGGGCGCGCCGTGGTCGATCCAACCTGAGGGGGAATCGGGCGCGACCCTGTTAATTTGCTCGACATCGCGGCGGCGACGGGGCTGCGTATCGTGATAGGTTCCGGCAACTATCTGCAGACTTCGCATCCCCGGAATTCCGGACGATGAATATCGACGCCATCGCCGACGAAATCGTCGATGAGGCGGCAGTCGCCGCGAGGGTTTTTCGCGCTTGGCTGCGCCTGCGGCATCGGCGCGCGCGCCGCGCAATGATGTGCTGCCGGCGCTGGCGATCGATAAGGTGCTTCTGGACGAACTGCGCTTACCCGGGCGCAAACTGCGAACCGCCGATCCCGCGCATGTGCGCGAAATCGCAGGATCGATCAGCGCGCTGGGGTTTTGCGCACCCATTCTGATTGGCAAGAACAATCTCGTCCTCGATGGCGTCATTCGCGTCGAGGCGGCGCGCCAGCTCGGACTCGGCCATGTGCCCTGTATTCGCATCGAACACCTGTCGGACGCAGAGCAGCGCGCCTTGCGCCTCGCCGTCAATCGCCTGGGCGAGAAGGGGCAGTGGAACCTCGACGAGCTCAAGATCGAGTTCGAGGAGCTGATCCTGACCGACGCGCCGATCGAAATCACCGGTTTTTCGTTTGACGAGATCGACCAGATCATTCTGGGCGACAATTGCGATGGGATCGAGCAAGGCCCGCTCGCGCCCGAGACCCAGGCAATCGCCGTCGCCCGCCCTGGCGATGTCTTTCAGCTCGGGCCGCACCGCGTCATCTGCGGCGACGCGACCGATCCGGAGGTTTTGCGCCAATTGATGCGGGGCAACGACCCCGCCCGCCTCATTCTGACGGACGAACCCTACAACGTGAAAATCTCTGGCAACGTCACCGGCGGCGCGCATCGCGAGTTCGCCATGGCGTCGGGCGAAATGTCGGACGCCGAATTCCTCGCCTTTAACGTCGCCTGGATCGAGGCGGCGCTGCCCTGCCTCTGCGACGGCGGCGTCTTCGGCACGTTCATCGACTGGCGCGGCAGCCCGATCGTCCATGCCGCAGCGACGAAGCTCGGCCTCACGCCTCTCAACCTTATCGTCTGGGCCAAGACCAACGCCGGCATGGGCAGCCTTTACCGCTCGCAGCACGAACTCCTGCCACTGTTCAAGAACGGCGATGCGCCGCACGTCAACAACGTCCAGCTGGGCAAGAGCGGCCGCTGGCGCTCGAACCTGTGGACCTACCCAGGCGCCTCGTCGTTGGGCTCAGACGCCCGCCGCGGCCTGCAGGATCATCCCACCGTCAAGCCGACGGCGATGCTGCAGGACGCGCTCCTCGATCTCACCAACCGCGGCGACATCGTGCTCGACCCGTTCCTTGGCTCGGGATCGACGCTGATCGCGGCCGAGACCACCGGCCGCGTCTGTCGCGGCGTCGAGCTCGATCCGCTCTATGTCGACGTCATCATTCGTCGCTATGAAGCCGCGACCAGCAACGCGGCCGTTCTGATCGAGACCGGCGAGAGCTTTCGAACTGTCGGCGCGCCGCGAGCGGGAAGCGGATCAGACCAGCCCTGCCGCGGACGTCGGCGATCACGGCGTCGAGGCTGCGGCGACGAGTGGCGGCGCGGTGCGGGATTTGATCTGATTGGGCATCGCGCGGTCGGAGGGTCGCGACCCCGCTGGCGCGCCCACGCCAGCGTCGTGGTTGGCAAGCATGCGATCGAGCGCGGGTGTATTCTCGAAGAGGTCGCGTTTCCTAACTACGAAGTCCCAAGTTTCATTCACTTGGAGAAGTCCGCCGATCTGTGCGGTGGCGCGCCAGGACAGCGAGTTTGACGCAAAGGCCGCTTCCGGGTCAGGCGCAAAGGGCCTGATGCAACAAATGACTGCAACGGCACAGGATACTGCGCGCCGCGCCGGGCTGCCGTTTGAGGGCTGAACGCCTAATTAACGCTCCTGCGTTCAACGCTCAAATCGGCGCGGCGTATCTCGGCCAATTTGTGAACGACGAGGCCGGCTCCGCTCTCCTCGCCTTCGCCACGTACAACGCGGAGAGCGCGCAGGTGCAGCAATGGATCAGCGCCTACGGCGACCCCCGGCACGAACGCCGACCCCGTCGATCGGATAGAACGAACTCCAATTTGCGAAACACACGCCTACATTCAGCGCGTGAGCGAAAATGTGAACGTGTATCGCTCGACCTTCGCGGCGAACGAAGTCCGGGGACTAAGGTAGCGCGCGTCGGCGGCATCTTCCGCGTTAGCAAAGCGAGGGAAATCCATTAACGAACTCAGGTTCGTGGCGTTGCGTCACAGGATTGCGACGGGTTTACCCACCGAGCCGGTGGCGCCAACAATTGGCAGCGGCACGTATACATAGACGAACACGAAAATATTGCGCTCGACTAGCGCTTCGAAAGTCATGCCTTCATGAAGATAGATGCCG
>JAYUFK010000040.1:0-43726 GCA_043739325.1 Methylocapsa sp.
GTCCAGTTGAGTCGCAAAACTCTGGAAACGAGTAGAATCAATGTCGTGCGCCGCAGCAAGCAAAACACGTACCGGACAGTCGTGGGACAAGCCCGGGCAGGACGCGGTTAAAGACAAACGCAAACCGTTCTAGCGCCGCTGAGCAAGCCCGCCCTGGTCGCAACAATCAACCAACGATCTCGTTGCCAGAGAAGAACTGCGCGATCTCCTGTTTGGCGGTCTCGGCGGCATCCGACCCGTGCGCGGAGTTTTCGCCCATCGACAGCGCGAAGTCCTTGCGGATCGTGCCGGGCGCGGCGTTTGCCGGGTTGGTTGCGCCCATGACGTCGCGATAACGCTGAACCGCGTTGTCGCCTTCCAGAACCTGCACCACGACCGGCGCCGCGGTCATCATCTCCACGAGCTCGCCAAAGAACGGCCGCTCCTTATGCACGCCATAGAACTTCTCGGCCTGGGCGCGCGTCATGTGGACGCGCTTCTGCGCGACGATGCGCAAGCCCGCCGCCTCGATCTTCGCGTTGACCGCGCCGGTCAGATTGCGCCGCGTCACGTCGGGCTTGAGGATCGAGAAAGTGTGTTCAATGGCCATGGAAGGGGATGTCTTTCGGGAACGAGGAGAGGTGCGCGGTGTATAGCGGCGGCGGGTGGGGTGGGCAAGCAGGGGGCTTATATGCTGAGCCATTGCGAGAGGCGGCTGGAGCGAAGCGACGGACTCAAGCCGATTCGCTTTTTCCGAACAATTGTTTGACTGATCGGCCCTTTCGTGAGACCGTCGATCTTGATCGAACCTGGCTCGCGAAGACGCCGGCCACCAAACGCCTGCATATTGGAGTTTTATCGCGTTGATCTGGGTCATTTTTGTCATTCCCGCGAAAGCGGGAAGCCAGGCTAAGCCTCGGTTCGCTTTGCCAAGTCTGGATTCCCGCTTTCGCGGGAATGACAGCAGCGCGGTTTAGGTCAGACGGGCAACGCTCTAGCCGCCGCAAAATGAAAAACGTGCGCGAGGACGCACGTAACTGACTGATTTCTTTCAACCTCGAACCAAAGTGCGCGGACGGGTTCACCCCCCGCCCCGCTCCCGTCGCAGCTTCTCCCAATACTCCAGCCGCTTCCTGATCTCGCGCTCAAAGCCGCGCTCGACCGGCTCGTACAGCTTCTGGCGCCCCAGCGCCTCGGGCCAATAGTTCTGACCGCTGAAGGCGTCCGGCGCGTCGTGGTCGTAGAAGTAGCCGGCGCCATAACCCTCCTGCCGCATCAGCTTGGTTGGCGCATTGAGAATGGTCTTGGGCGGCATCAGCGAGCCGTGCGCCTTGGCCAGCGCGCTCGCCGCCTTGAACGCGGCGTAGGCGGCGTTCGACTTGGGCGCCGTGGCGACATAGACGACGGCCTGGGCGATCGCCAGTTCGCCCTCGGGGCTGCCGAGAAAATCGAACGCGTCCTTCGCGGCGTTGGCGACGAAAAGCGCCTGCGGATCGGCGAGGCCGACATCCTCGATCGCCATGCGCACGACGCGGCGCACGATGAACAGCGGGTCCTCGCCGGCGTCGAACATGCGCGCGAGATAATACAGCGCCGCGTCTGGGTCGGAGCCGCGCACGCATTTGTGCAGGGCGGAGATGAGGTTGTAATGGCCCTCCTGCGCCTTGTCGTAGATAGGCGCCCGGCGCTGCACGATCTCGGCGAGCGCCGCCGTGTCGAATGTCTCGTTGGTTCTGGCGGCGCGCCAGACTTCCTCGGCCAGCGTCAGCGCCGCCCGCCCGTCGCCATCGGCCATGCGAACGAGCGCCGCGCGGGCGTCCGCGTCGAGCGGCAACGTGCGGGCCTCAAGCGCTTCGGCGCGGGCCAGCAATTGCTCGATCGCCGCTTCATCGAGCGCGCGAAACACCAGCACTCGCGCGCGCGAAAGAAGCGCCGCGTTGAGCTCGAACGAGGGGTTCTCGGTCGTCGCGCCGATCAGCGTCACCGAGCCATCTTCCATCACCGGCAGAAACGAATCCTGCTGCGCCCGGTTGAAGCGGTGGATTTCGTCGACGAACAGCAGCGTCCCCTGCCCGACCGCGCGCCGCCCCCGCGCTTCCTCGAAGATCTTCTTGAGATCGGCAACGCCGGAGAAGATCGCCGAGACTTGCACGAAGGCGAGCTTCACTTGGCTTCCGATGAGACGCGCCACAGTCGTCTTGCCGGTGCCGGGCGGTCCCCAGAAAATCATCGAGCCGAGCGTCGGCGCGGCGATCATTCGCGTCAGCGCGCCGTCGAGGCCGCTAAGATGCGGCTGACCCGCGACTTCGGCAAGCGTCCGCGGACGCAGCCGATCCGCCAGCGGACGCGGCGCGCGGTCAGCAAGGCCGGTCGATTGGAAGAGATTTGCCATGTCGCACTTTGTCGCGCGGGGGATAGCAACGCAAGCAGGGCTTTCCGTTGCGGTGGACAAGGACTATCAAAGCACAATACGGATTCGAGGCCGCGCAATGAACAAGCCTAGCCCTGCCGAAGTCGAAAGCCCTGTTCAGGCCGGCCTTTCCCCCGCCCGGTTGATGCGGTTAGAGGCCGCGATACAGCGACAGATCGACGCTGGCCATTTGCCCGGCGTGACCATGGCCATCTCGCGACGCGGCAAAGTCGCTTATTCCAAGAGCCTTGGCGCGTTGCGGCCCAGCGGCCCGCGGATGCAGCCGGACGCGATCTTCCGCATCTACTCGATGACCAAGCCGATCGTCTCGACGGCGCTGATGATGCTGGTCGAGGAAGGACGGGTGTTTATTTCCGAGCCGCTGTCGAAATACCTGCCGGAATTCGCCGATATGAAAGTCGGCGTCGAAAGCGGCGGCAAGCTCAAACTCGTCGCGGCTGAGCGCGAGATCACGCTACACGACCTGCTGCGCCATACCTCGGGCCTTACATACAGCTTTACCGGCGATTCGCTGGTGCAGCAGCGTTACGCCAAGGCGAGGCTGTATGGCGACGAAATCGATAGCGCGGCGCATGTGGCCGCGCTCGCGGGCCTGCCGCTGATTGCCCAGCCCGGCGCGAACTGGAATTATAGCCATTCGACCGACGTGCTGGGGCGCGTCATCGAAGTCATTTCCGGCCAGAGGCTGGGCGTGCATCTGCGCGAGCGCATCTTCGCGCCCCTCGGCATGAACGACACCGGCTTCTTCGCGCCTGAGGCGAGCCACGACCGCCTCGCTGAACCGTTCGAGACCGATCCCGACACGAATATGGCGGTTACGCTCATCAATGTGCGTGTCGCGCCGCGCTTCGAATCGGGCGGCGGCGGTCTTGTCTCGACGATCGGCGACTATCTGCGCTTCATGCACCTTTTCTATAACGGCGGGGCGCTGGACGGCGTGCGCCTGCTCGGACGGCGCACCATTACGCATATGACCAGCGATCATCTGGGAAGCGAAATCGCGGTCAATCGCAACCTGCTGCTGCTGCCGGGCAACGGTTTTGGCTTGGGCTTTGCCGTGCGGATCGCGACAGGCATGGCGCCGTCGGCGGGAACCGCAGGCGAATATTTCTGGGGCGGCATCGCCGGCACGTCGTTCTGGATCGCACCGCAAGAAGAACTCGCGGCAATCATGCTGATCCAGGCGCCGGGCCAGCGCGACTACTACCGCCAACTGTTCCGCAACATGGTCTATGCGGCGCTGATGTGAGGCGTCCTACCAGACGCCGGTGTTCGCCATCGAAGCCCAGGGTTCGGCCGGAGTGAGCGAACCGCCCTTCTGAATCAGTTCGATCGAGATGTTGTCGGGCGTGCGGATGAACGCCATATGGCCATCGCGCGGCGGACGATTGATCGTGACGCCAGCTTTTTGCAGCTTGGCGCAGGTCTCGTAGATATTCTCGACCGCATAGGCGAGATGGCCGAAGTTGCGTCCCCCGGTATAGACCTCCGTGTCCCAATTATAGGTCAGCTCGAGTAGTGGCGCTTGATGCTTGCCGGCGTGCTCGACGTCGCCGGGGGCGCTGAGAAACACCAGCGTGAAGCGCCCCTTCTCGTTGGTGATGCGGCGCGTCTCAACCAGGCCGAATTTGCCAACCAGAAACTCCAGCGAGGCTTCGAGATTGGTGACTCGGATCATCGTGTGCAAATATTCCATCGGTAAGGCTCCTTTGATTGCCATGGCGGGTCAGGTGGGAGCATAACGGCCAAATCGGCCGCCGTAAGCCCCCTATTCGTCCGCCGCGTAATCCGGAATTGTTCATGGTTGCCGAACCCGACCGCGCCAACGCCAGCCGGACCAAACAGCGGGCCGCCCTCGCTTCGGTCGCCGCGAGCACGGCGCTGGCGCTGGCAAAGCTGGCGGCGGGCTTTTTATCGGGATCGCTGGCGCTGATCTCCGAGGGCGCGCACAACGGCCTCGACATCGGCGCGAGCGCGCTGACTTTCTTCGCGATCCGCGAGGCGGACAAGCCGGCCGACGCGGATCATCCGTTTGGTCACGCCAAGATCGAGGCGGTCGCCGCGCTGGCGCAAACCGGCTTTCTCGCAGTGCTGGCGGTCGTGGTCGCCTACGAAGCGTTGCGCCGTATCGGCGGCGCCGAGAGCGCGGTCGACGCGAGCTATCTGGCGCTGGGGGTGATCGTCGGCTCGATTGGCGTTGACTTCGTTCGCTGGCGCGGGCTGACGCGCATCGCCCGTCAAACGGGCAGCGACGCGCTCAAGGCCGACGCGCTGCACTATTCCAGCGATCTCGTTTCGTCGCTGCTGGTGCTGATCGGACTTGGCGCAACGCGCCCGGGATTTCCTCATGCCGACGCGCTCGCCGCTGTCGGGGTCGCGCTGTTCATAGCTATTGCGTCCTATCGACTCGGCCGGCACACGATCGACGCGCTGGTCGACACGGCGCCAAAGGGGCTGGCGGATCAGGTCGGCGCCGTGGTGCAGCAGGCGCCGGGCGTCGCGGCGCTCGACATCGTTCGCTTGCGCACGAGCGGCGCGCAGATTGTCGGCGATGTCAGTTTCTTTGTGTCGCGCACGCTGCCATTGGAGCGCGTCATGGCGATCAAGGCGGATGTCGCGCAAAAGATCTCGGCGCGATGGCCGCGTATGACCCTCACGTTGACGGCGACGGCGCGGGCGCTGAACGACGAGAGCGTCATGGAGCGAGTCTACCTGATCGCCGCGCGCCGTCGCCTCGCCGTGCATCATGTGACAATTCAGGAAGTCGACGGACGCAAATGCGTCAGCTTCGATCTCGAAGTCGATGGCCGCATGCAGCTTGGCCAAGCGCACGAAATCGCCTCGCGGTTGGAAGCCGCGATCGAGGATGAGATCGGCCCCGATGTTGAAGTCGAGACGCATATCGAGCCGATTGAAATCAGCGAAGTCCATGGCGCCAAAGCCGATCCGGCGCTGATTGCCCAGATGGCGCAGGCGCTCGCCGCGGCGGCGGAGCGCGACGGGCGCCTGCGCGACGTGCATGACGTGCGCGTGCGTCTCGTCTCGGAAGGCGCCTTCATCATCTTCCATTGCCGCACCGATGCGCGAGCTACGGTCGATGCGACGCATGACGCGGTCGACGCGCTGGAGCGTTCGCTGCGCGCGGGTTTCCCCGGGATTGCGCGCGTCGTCGGTCATGCCGAGCCTGCGCCGGGCGTCGCGACATAGATGGCTGACCCATTGAAGACGGCGCTGTGCCTTACGCCGGACCTCGCTTTCTCGCGTCAGGCATGGTTCACCGCGGCGTCGATCCTGCAGCACGCGGACGCGGACGCGCTCGATCTCTTCATTGTCTGCGAGGAAGCCGACATCGCGCCGGGCGTCGAGCGGCTCGATCCCGCCTTGCGCGGCAAGGTCACGATCCTGACCGCGGATTTCTCGCCGTTCGATCGCGGCGCGGCAGGGCGCGGACCGTTTTCGCGCGCGGTGTTCCGTCGGCTGTTTCTCGACCGTGTTCTGCCATCCCGATACCACCGCATCATCGCACTCGATTCCGACATGCTAATTCGTCGGCCTGGTCTTGGCCGTCTCGCCAGCATTGATTTGCGCGGCGCGCCGCTCGCCGCCGCCTACGACATGATCTTCCTGATGGACCAACGCGGCGGCGCGCTGGCGGAGAAATTCCGCGCACATCGGCTGTCGCTGGGACTGGCGTCACAGACGCCCTACTTCAACGCCGGGCTGATGGTCATCGATCGCGCCAAATGGATCGATGCTGATATCGGAACGCGCGCCTTAAACGCGTTGTTGAGCAATCCCCAGCGCCATCCCTTCATGGAGCAGAGCGCGTTGAACGAGCTGATCGCCGGCCGGTTTGCGCCGCTTTCGCCACGCTACAATTTCATGGGCGATTTCTTTCTTCTTGGTCTGGAATCGACGATCGATCCGGTCGTGCTGCACTTCGTCAACCGCCCAAAGCCCTGGGACCTGGACCGGTGGCGCGGCGAAACCCGTTTTGCGCGGGCCTATCGCGACTGGTTCGCAGCTTCGCCGTGGCCGGACTACCTCGAGCCAGCAGCGCTTCCCGAGCGCGCGCGGACCCCGCGCCGGACGGCGGCGCGCGCGGCTTTTGCCGAGCGCCTCGCCGCGTATCTCGAAACTTGCGACTTTATCGACCGATGAGGCCGGACGGCGGCGACGATATCAATTGACGCAATCGCAAAACAATTCGTTAGGGTTAAATCGAAATTAACAAATCTCGGCGAAAAGTATCCAACGCGTCTCACCACAACAGACGGGGCGCGCGCATCTTGGGGGCCTTTCGATGAAGCGATCTACCGCCGCAGCGCTGCTGAGCTTGTTTTTGGCCCCTGCGCCTGTCCTTGCCGCCGACCTTGGCGCTGGAGCCTTTAGCGTGCCGAGAAGCGCGGCCGCCGGCGAATCAGTGGAAATCGGCACCAACTGGTACATTCGCGGCGATATCGGCGCCGGCTTCGACAGCTTGCCGACGTTGACCTTCCCGACGCTCGCGACCTCGCTGCCTGGAAGCAACGCCGTCAACAACCCCGCCGGATCGACCTCCAAGTTCAATACCAACTTCCTCGCCGGGATCGGCATAGGTTTCAAATACAACGACTACCTTCGCTTCGAAGCGAGCTACGACTATCGCGCCGGTTCCGGCCTCGGCGTGACCACAACCGGCATTGTCTGTCCCAGCGGCGCCGCGGTTCCCACTGGCTATATTTACGATCCAACGGTCACCTGCAATTCTAACCTCAAGCTGAAACAGCACGACAACGTGCTGCTGGCGAACGCCTATGTCGACCTCGGCGACTACTTCGGACTCACGCCCTACGTCGGCGCAGGCGCGGGTCTCAACGTCAATTCGGTCTCCGGTTCGGCGACTTACACCACCGCCGCGACCGGAGCCTCGTATCCTGGAACCGCGCCCGCCGTCGGCGTACCTGGTACATGGGTTAACAAGACAGGCGCGGTGCTCACCCCGCAACCCGGAGCGCCATTCTTCGGCCCCGCCTGGGATAACAAGATCAACGCGACCAAATACAATCTGGCGTTCGCGCTGATGGCTGGCGTCGGCTACGCGCTGAGTTCGACCGCAACCCTCGACGTCAATTATCGCTACATGAACCTCGGCACGACCAGCCTGACGCTGAAAAATCCGACTGGAGCCGTCATCAAGACGAGCGCCTCGTCGCAGGATGTGCGGGTTGGCATTCGCTACCTCCTGAATTGATCGCCGAACTCTCTTCAAAGCTCACCAATCGCCTTGCAAGCGCGCCAAATCCGATGGCGCGCTTGCTGCGTATTCAAGCGCCGCCGGGCGGCGCTTTTGCGTAGGCGTTGCAAGCAATTCAAGGGCTTGGAATGCCAATCTCCGCCGCCTCGTCGCGCTGCGGAGCCGTGAGCGCCGGCATCGCCGGGGCGCAAGTAAGACGCTCGGTCGCGAATCGCGGCGCGGCAGACGTTGGCGCGCCAAACCCGTGATAACGATCAAGCTCGCGCACGATCTTCACGACGCGATCGACGGAGCGCATATCGCCCGCCATCATCGCCCCATGCGAGATCAGCATCGCATCGGTCAGCCGCGCGATCTGCAATTGCACGAAGCCAGCGGGCGGGTCCGCCTCGCGTCGCGCGATGATCTGCTGAATGAGTTCGCGCATCCGGCGCACCGACAAGCCCTCTTCACGCGCCAGCGTTGCGACAGAAACGCCCGACGCCAGGATATCGATAATCCGCAGGCTGCGCCCGGCCTTATCGCGGCGGGCGGCAAGGCGCGCGGCGACGCGCTGGTTGGAGGGACTGAGCGGGGTGTTTGGCTTGGCCATGGGCGAAATCCTTCGAGAGCAACGTCAGGAACGTAGAGTACAGCAGATTCCGATATTCAGAAAGACAATGTTAAAGGTTGTTGAAATCATTGGACGATTTCCGCTAGCGGTTATGAACATAACGCTCAGGAAAACGCTACCGCTGCCGCCGGCATCATTTGAATTGGCCAAGCTCTTCATCTAATCCGAGCCGACAATGACGGCCTTGATCGCGACCTACTCCAGCCTTACAAAAATCGAATCCGTCGCGCCCCTGGCGTCGATCACCGATACCCGCGCAAAGCCGGCGCCGTCGGGCTTCCACGCGGTCTGGCGGCGCGCGTCTGGCTCTCCCAGCGGCGCGCCATTGACGAACCACATCAGCGGCGGGGCGCCGCCCAGCGCCTTGAGCGCCAGCCTGGCGTCGACGGCGCCTTGCGAAAGGCCGAGATCGACCTTGGCGCCGTCGGGCGGAAACGCAATCTTAAGCGCCGCGACATTCGTGGCCGCCATCGTCTTGGGCGCGTCCTTGCGCAGATGGCGCAAGGGCGGCGGCAACGACGCGGTGGTGGGCGCCTGCAGCACGCCCTTGGGCGCGCGAATGATTTCGACATCGCGGCTGAGCCGCTCGAACGCTTCAAACAGGATCGGCGCGGCCACCTGACGCCCGACGAGGCCCGGCACAGGCGCATTGTCCGGCCGCCCCACCCAAACGCCGATCGTCGTTGCCTTGTCGAAGCCCACGGCAATCGCGTCGCGATAGCCATAGGACGTGCCGGTCTTGAACGCGATGCGCCCGCTCAGCGAACTTGCGGGCGGCGGCGCGCCGCGCAGGATGTCGGCGACATAGTAAGCTGCGACCGGATCGGTGACGCGACGCGGCCCTATGATCGGCGCCGCGCCGTCGAGCCGCTCGAATAGCGCCGGGGCCTCGCCGCCGCGCGCCAGCCCGGAATACAGCCGCGTCAGATCGAGTAGCGAGATTCCAAGCCCTCCAAGTCCGATAGCGAGGCCCGCCGGCGCCTCCTTCGTCAACGCGATGTCCGCGCCGGCGCCATGCAAGCGGGCGAGAAAACTCGCGGGGCCGACATCGCTGAGAAGTTCGATCGCCGGCAGGTTGAGCGACATCTGCAACGCATGGCGCGCCGTGACGTTGCCCTGATAGCTAGAATCGAAATTCTCCGGCGCATAGGCGCCGTAGCGCGCCGGGCGGTCGAACAACATCGTCTCGGGATGCGCGAGCCCATCCTCGAACGCCATCGCATAGATAAACGGTTTCAGCGCGGAGCCCGGCGAGCGCTGCGCCCGCGACATGTCGAGCGAACCGCCGCGCTCGACATTGAAATAATCCGGACCGCCGACGCGGGCGCGGATCTCGCCGCTGGAATTGTCGATG
This sequence comes from Methylocapsa sp., assembly GCA_043739325.1. Lineage (GTDB taxonomy): Bacteria > Pseudomonadota > Alphaproteobacteria > Rhizobiales > Beijerinckiaceae > Roseiarcus. The sequence goes on from JAYUFK010000040.1 coordinate 9,614, forward strand.
ACCACCATCGCCAGCGAAAGGCGCGGGCCGAGATGGCGCGCCGCTTCGAGCGCCAGCGCTTCGAGTTTCGCCTGCAGGCGGGCGTCGATGGAGAGCTTCAGCACATGTGCGCCGGGATCGGCGGCGACGGCTTCCTCGGCGGCGTGCGCGGCCATCATCGGGAAGGGCTTGCGCAACGAAGGCACGGTCTCGCGGCGCGCCTGCGCGGCTTCCTCGGGCGTGATGATGCCCTTGGCGGCGACGCGCGCCAGCACGCGGTCGCGGGCGGCGCGGGCCGCCTCGTTGAAGCGGTCCGGCCGGCGCGCTTCGGGCGATTGCGGCAGAGCGACCAGCAGCGCCGCTTCGCCAATTGTCAGCTTGCGCGGCTCCTTGCCAAAATAGGCGAGCGACGCGGCGCGCACGCCCTCGATATTGCCGCCGAACGGCGCAAGCGCGAGATAGCGATCGAGTATCCCTGACTTGCCGACGGCGCTTTCGATCTGCCAGGCGCGGGCGATCTGGCGCAGCTTGGCGCTTAGGTTGCGATCGTCGCGCGGCTCCATCAGCCGCGCCACCTGCATCGTCAGCGTCGAGCCGCCTGATACGATGCGCCCGTGCGAGACGAACTGAGCCGCGGCGCGCAGCATGGCGCGCCGGTCAATGCCGTCGTGAGAATAAAACCGCTCGTCTTCGTAGCCCAGCAGCATCGCGAGATAGCGCGGATCGACTTCATGTTCCGTGACCGGCAGGCGCCAGCGTCCGTCAGCAAGCGTGAAGGCGCGCAGCAAACGGCCCTCTCGGTCGACGACGATGGTCGAGCCTTCGCGCGCGGCTGCAAGATCGATCGCGCCGAGCCGCTGCTTGTAACTGATCCACGCGCCCGGCAGCGCAAGGCCAAGCGTGAACACGAGCGCGCCGGCAAGAGCGTACCAGCGGCGCGAGGCGCTCATCGCGCCGTCACTTCAATCGCGCCATAGGCCGTGCGGCCGAAGCGCTCGGGCCGATACATGTCCTCGACGGTCGCCGGCGGATAAACGTAATGCCCCGGCGCGACCGCACGCACGACATAGGCGACATTGAAGAATGCCGACTGGTTGGCCTCGCGATCGAACGCCGCGACGAAGCGGTCGTCGCGATATTCGGTATGCGAGGGATCGACGTCCTTCTTCAGCCAGTTGAACGCATCGACCGAGCCGCCGTCGACGAGATTGGGATTGTCGATCTCCAGCCCGGCGGGCAGATGATCGACAAGCAGCAGCCGCGCGTATCGGGCTTCGGACTCGGTGATTTTCAGCACGACCACGAGGCGCTCGTTCTGCGCGATGGTCTTGAGATCGACCTTGGTTCCATCGGTCTTGTAGAACGTGCGCTCAAGCGCGTAACCTTGCGACGCGGCCGGCTCCTGCACGATCGGGTTGCCCGATGTCGTCATGACGATCTGCGCTGTGGACCCGCCGGTGTTGCCGATAGTGATGAGCTTGCTCGCCAGCGCATAGCCGCCCCATTTGCGGTTGATAGCGCCATCGACCGGCTTGCCGTTGACGGTGAAGACGCTCTTCGTCGCGTGTTCGGCGAGCGCTTCGGCGGCGAGCACGAGCCAGTTGTTCTCCTGCGTGCTCGTATAAGTCCGCTCGTCGCGCGCGATGTCGACGAGATGCGCGGCGCGCTCCAGCGGATCGCCCGCGATTGCGCCTTGTTCGAGATTGGCTTCGGCGAGCAGCGCCAGCACCGCTGCGCCATCGCGCAAGCGCGAGCCATAGTCGACGCGGGAGAAGCCAGTGTCGCGCGCGGCTTCCAACGTATCGAGAGCAGCAGCGAAGACCTTGCCGGCGCGCGCCCTGTCGCCAAGCATGGCCAGCGCCGCCGCGATCTGCGCCTGCGCCATCGGCGTCTTGAAGATCGCGAGCTTGGTGTCAGCGAGATAGCGCAGATCGCCGATCACCGGGCGCCCGTTGCGCGCGAGCACATAGAGGCCGTAAGCGAGCGGTTCACCGGCGCCGTCCGCCGGATCAGCGGCGTTGACGACTTCGTTGCGCAGGCGGTCGAGGGCTTGTGTGAAGCCAAGCTCGGGCACTACAAAGGAACGCTCCCGCGCGCGCGTCAGGAAATCGGTGACGAAGGCGTCGAGCCACGGATCGTCCGTCGCATTGTCGGCGCTCCACAGACCGAACGCGCCATTGGAATCCTGCCGGCTCATGACGCGGTCGATCGCGTCCCTGATGCGCCCGTCCAGGTCGGGATCGATGGCGAGATGCTCGATCGAGGCGAGCTTGTTGGCGTAGAGCAGAGGCATCGCGCGGCTGACCGTCTGCTCCGAGCAGCCATAGGGATAGCGCTCGAGCGATTGCAGCAGCGCGGGCGCATCGATCGAGACGAACGGCGAGGCGGCGATCGAGATCGCGCCGGTGCCGGGGATGAAATCGGCGAGCAGATCGCTCGAAATCGTCTGGCTCGCGCCGGCGGGAAGCGGCGTGATCTGGCGGCGATACAGATCGGGCGAACCCGGCGTAACGCCAATGACAAAATGCTGCGTCGTTTCCGTCTTTGGCCCGGTCAATTTCAGATCGACGCTTGCCGCGCCAAGCCCCGCCGCGATGATCGGAATGGTCACCGCGCTGCGTTGATGCGCGGCGAGTTTCACCGTCTTGCTCATCTCATCAGCCCGCGCTGTCAGCGGGCCATGAATGTCGAGCGCGATCGTGTAGTCGCCGGCATCGCCCTCGACATTGTCGATATCGATATGCATCCGCGAACGGTCGCCCAGATTGAGGAAGCGCGGCAACGTGCCGGAGACGACGACGGGATCGCGGATGATGACTTCCGCATCGGCCCCGCCAACCTTGTTCTTCGCCCACGCTACCGCCATGATGCGCACGGCGCCGTTGAATGAGGGCAGGTCGAACGACACGTTCGCCGCGCCGTTTGCGTCGACCTTGACCACGCCGGAGTACAGCGCCAGCGGCGCCTGCGTCGGCAGATTGCCTTCGATATTGCCGCTGCCGTCGCCGCCGGTATGCAGCGCCCCGGCGGCGCCTTCCATGCCGTTGATCAGCAGACCGTAGAGATCGCGGATATCCACCGCCAGCTTGCGCTGGCCAAAGAAATAATCCTTCGGATCAGGCGATTTGAATCCGGTGAGATTGAGGATGCCGATATCGACGGCGGCGACTGTCACGTCCGCCTCTTCTCCGGCCGCCAGACCGCCGATCTTGATCGGCAAGGTCAGCGTCTCGCGCGGGCGCGCCTTTTCCGGAGCGCCCAGCGCGATATCGAGATGGCGCGAGGCCTCGTCGATGCCGAACCACGCCAGACCGAGCGCCCGGCCGGGCATGCGCTTGGCGGTCGCGTCGAGCGGGCGATGCGTCAGCGCGACGGCATAGGCGCCAACGCCCCAATCCGCGCCTATCGTGAACGGCGCGACGTTGTCGCCGTTGATCAGATCGACGTCGATGAACTGCTGTATCCTTTCGCCGACGATGGCGATGGTCGCCTTCCCCGCAAAATGCGAGGCGATGCGCAACTTGGCTTCCTCGCCCGCCTTGTAGTTCGGCTTGTCGAGGGTCACGACCACATTGTCGGGAGTGCTCGCGCCCGCAGTCCCCGACCAGCCGACATCGAACGTGATGCTGGTCTGGTCTCCGTCGGTCGATTTGATGTCGAGGCGGTGGCGTCCCCAGCTCACCTTGGCGCCGAACTTCGCCGGCGCCTCGGCGGCGATGTCGACGGTTCCATCAGCGATGCGCTTCGACGATTTGACCGGCTCATAGCCCCAATGGCCATCCGAATTGTACCATTGGTAATCGTTGCTGAGTTTGTACAGCGACCATTCGACATTCTTGCGCGCCGCGCGCGTTCCGTCCGGCGCGACAACGATAGCTTCGAATGTAGCGAGGTCGCCCTCGCCGAGCCCGTCGTCGAAAGCTTTCTTGATTCCGATGATCGTCGTCTTGGCGCGCACCGGCAAGGTGACGACGCGCTCGACCGTGCGTCCGCCCGGCTCGGCGACATCGACGATGAGCTTGGCTTCGAGCGGCTTGCTCGCGGCGCCTTCCGGCAATTCGATCGAAAGATCGGCGTGGCCCTTGGCGTCGGTCTGCACCTTTTCGGGAAGCTGGTTCTGGACCGCGGTGAATTCTTCATCGGTCAGGCCGCCGGTGTATCCGGCATAACCGGGAATTTCCGAGCCTTCGACGGCTTGCAACTTGATCGCGCCTGACACATCGAGCCCGCCGCCGGGCGCGCCGTAGAGAAACCTTGCGTCGACGCCGAGTTCGACCGGCTCGCCCGGCGAGGCGATAGCGACACCCGGCTTCAATTTCACGTCGAGACGTTCGGGAATGTAATCTTCCAGCAGGAATTCAACCGATCCGATACTCGCCGCCTTGGGGTCCGAATAGGCCTCGACAGTCCACTTGCCCGGCGCCGCGCCCGGCAGCAGCGGCAGCGCGAGACTGTGGCCGCCGAGGCCCTGATCAGGCACGGCGACGCGCTTGTACTCGACCCCGTCGGGCCGCTTGGCGACGAACGTCAGGGGCAAGCCGGTTTTCGCTTCGCCTTTGGCGTCGCGCAGAAGCGCGGTGACGAACACGGTTTCGCTCGAGCGATAAACGCCGCGTTCGGTGTAGAGGAAGGCGTCGAGCGCAGCGGGCGCATCGCGACCGCTGACGCCGCGATCGGTCAGGTCGAACGCCGTGTCGGTTAAATTGAGAAAACCATAGTCGTCGCCAGCGCTGGCAATCAGCAATCCGGGCGCCGCGCCGCCCTGGCCGCGCGACAGGCCGGGATCGAAATCGACGCGCCCGTTCGCATCGGTCTTCTTCGTCGCAAGCACTTCGTTGTTATGCGCGAGCAGGCGGATTTCGACGCCCGACAAAGCCCCGGCGGTGGCGAGCGAACGGACGATGGCGTGAACGCCGTCGTTGCCTGAAAGCGCGGTGAGACCGAGATCGGAAACCACCAGCCATTGTGTGGCGAGGGAGGACTCGCCACTGTCTTCGCTCGAAGCGTTGGGCTTGTCGCCCGCGCCGTTCCACGGGCGCGCGGTAACGATGTAAACGCCGGGTTGCAACTTGCCGACGGCTTGCAGAATCGGAAACTCCGTCGTCACGTCCTTGTTCAGGTCGTTGGCGACGTCCATCGCGCCGCTCCACACTTTCACGCCGTCGTTGGCGGCGATTTCCGAAGTGCGCGAGGACGATATCTGCTTAAGGAAGTCATCGCGCTGCACGGTCGCGAGCAAATTGCGATCGCCGATACGCAACACGTCGATGGCGACCTTGGCGGCGTTGACGGTAACGAGCGGGGCGCCGAGCTGGCCCTCGCGCGGCAGCACGTAATTCTTGCCGGTGAAATGCACCTGCGGCGAGCGATCCTTGACATAGATTTCGTAGTCAGCCGCCTTCAACAGGTTCTCGCCAACATTCGAGGGCAGGCCCTCGCGCAGCACAATCGCATAACGCTCGCCGTGCTTCAGACCCTCGACGCAGATCTGCTGGTCTTCGCTGGACAGCGCCGCGTTGGTCGCGCCCGATACCGCGACATAAGGCGCGAAATCCGTCTTGCGCGCCAGCGTCTCGGAAAACTGGAAGCACGCGCGGGGCGAAGCCGAGTCGTTGTCGACCTTGTAATCGGTGATGCGAAAACCGTGCTTCTCGCGCAGGTTCTCGTAGGTCTTGCGGATATCCACATCGTCATGGCGCTCAAGACTGGCGCGATACGAATCGAGCGAGGGACGCCACATCTCGCGACGCGCAAGAAGGTCGCCGAGCAGCGCCAGGGCTTCCGCCTGCGCCGCGGGCGCGTTCAGACGCTGGTAGGCGGCGTAGGCGGCAATGGAGCCGTTCTCAACGAGCGACCAGCGTCCAGCCGCCTGCGCGGCATCGGCGCGGATTGCAATCCTCGCCAGATTGACCCAATTCGTCGCGTCCTTGGGGCCGGCGGCGACGGCGGCGTCGGCCATCAGGCCCGCCTGCTTGAAATCATTGCCATCAGCCGCGCTTAGCGATTCCTTGCGCAATTGATCGGCGGTCCTGTTCTTGACCTGCGAGGCGTTTGCGTTGGCTTCCTTACGCAAGGTTTCGGCAAGGCGCACCGCATCGCTGGCAAGGAAATCGCGGACGAAAGGCTTGACGTCCGCCGCGTAGGAAACGGTGCCGATGCTCACGAGGAGAAGAGTGATCAGGGTGCGAAAAGCCAAGCGCATCGGTCGATCCTCGTTGACGGGGACACTTTGCGGCGGAGAGCAAAACAAATATGGCGCGTTCGGTCGACACAGATGTGACTTTGTCGGAAGCTGGATGATAGCATAGCGGCGAAGCATGTCGCTTTGAAAGCGTACGCGAGGGCACAATGGCGAAATTCGCTTTTTGGAAAATTGCCAGCCTCGCGGCTGGCCTGGGAATCGCGATTGGGGTGTCGGCGGCGGCGCAAAACCCGCCGACAGCGCCAGTTCCCAGCCCTGTCGTGGATGCGGTCCTCGCGGCGCACAAGGCCGCGTTCGACGCCTTGCCCGAAGCCGACCGCAAGGCGGTGCAGGAAGCGCTGGTCTGGACCGGGCATTATGTCGGCGTCGTCGATGGGTCGTTCGGTAAACGTACACGCGATTCGATTGTGGCCTGGCAAACAAGCATCAAGGCGCCGCCTAACGGCGTTATAGACGCGCCGCAACTGGCGGCATTGAAGGCGAGCTTGCAAAAAGATCGCGCCGCGGTGGGCTTTCAAAGTTTCATCGACGCGCGCACAGGCGTACGGATCGGCGCGCCGTTGAAACTTCTCGACAAGCGCAGCCAGAGCGGCGCCGATTCCGTGCTGTCGAAATCCGATGGCTCGGTCGTTCTTGTGCTGCACGCCAATTCCGGCGACGCTGCCGATTTTGCTGCGCTCTACGCCAAACTGAGCGCGGAAGCCCCTGGACGCACGATCACATATAAGGCGTCCAGGCCCGAAGCGTTCTTCGTCGTGTCGGGAGAGGAAGCGGGCAGAAACTTCTACACGCGAATCGCCAAGGCGTCCGCGACATCGCTTGATGCCGCGGCGCGGCGCGGTTTCACTTTCACGTATCCGGTCGCGCAATCGGCGATATACGACAAGATGACTTTGGCGATCGCAAATTCTTTCGACCCCTTTCCGGCTTCGCTGGGCGCGACGGTCGTAGCGCCTCCGCGGACGGCGCTCGCAACACCGGCGCCGAACCCTGTCGCGCCGCCGCCGGGCCCCGCGCTCGCCGCCACGGGCTACGTCGTTGCGGCGGGGCAGGCCATCACGGCACTCAGCGCGGCAAATTGCGCCGGTCCATTGGTTGACGGCAAACCGGTGAAGTTTGTGCGCGAGGACAAGGACATTGGCGTCGCCCTCATTGGCGGAGAGTTTGGCGCGGGGATTGCAGCGCCAGCGTTTGGCGCGGTCGGCCCCGACATGATTGCGCTGAGTTTTGAGCAGGACAAGCCTGGCGCGCCGTCGCTGATTGTCGCGCCAGCATCGCCACTCCCGGCGGGCGAGGCGGGGTTGCAGGTGCTGGCGCCGCTGGCGAAGTCGGGCGCGGGCAGCCCCGTGTTCGACCGCAAAGGCGGGCTCGCGGCGATCATCGCGCAAGGCGCCGGAGAGGCCACGGAAGTTAGCGGCGTCGCCGCTCTTGCGGCGCATCGGGCCGTCGATGCGGAGAAACTGCGGCTGTTTCTGGGAGCAAGCGCAGATGCGCCCGCCGGCGATGGCGCGACTCTCAGCGCCGGACAAGTGGCGACCGCGCGGCGCGGCGCCGTCATTGCGATCTTCTGTCGCCGATGAAGGACAATTCGCGGCAACGCAATGCACGCGCGCTGGTGTTCGACTCAGGTCTTGGCGGCCTCACGGTTTATCGCGAGATCTCCATGGCGCGACCGGACATCGAGTTGATCTACGCCGCCGACGACGCAGCGTTTCCGTATGGCGCGATGAGCGAGACGGCGCTTGTTGCGCGCGTGCTCGATGTCATCGGGCGGCTCGTTGCCGAGCACGCGCCCGATCTCGTCGTGATCGCCTGCAATACCGCGTCGACGCTGGTGCTGGCGCCGCTACGCGCCGCGATGCCGCATATTCTATACGTTGGAACCGTTCCGGCGATCAAACCCGCCGCCGCCGCTTCGCGTTCGCGCCTCGTCAGCCTGCTGGCGACCCCCGGCACCGTCGCGCGGGATTATACCGCCGCTCTGGTGCGCGAACATGCGGGCGACTGCGAAGTGACGCTCGTCGGCTCGGCGCATCTGGCCGGGATGGCGGAGGCGCGCATGCGTGGGCAAGCAATCGCCGACGCCGATATCGCGCGCGAGATTGCCCCGTGCTTCGTCGAGGCCCGCGGGCGGCGAACCGACGTGATCGTGCTTGCCTGCACACACTATCCCCTGCTGCGCGATGATTTTTCCCGTCTGGCCCCTTGGCCGGTCGATTTCATCGACCCGGCGCCGGCGATCGCGCGGCGCGTCGATAGTCTGCTTGGGGCGAGCGCTCGCGGGGTTTCACACGCCCGGCCTTCTTCTGCGATCTTTACCAGCGGCCGCGCGCCGGAGCCGGCGCTGCGCGAGACGTTGTCGGGATTTGGACTGCAGCTCGTCGACCCTTGACGCGCGCGAGCGTAGGGGGCAAGGCAATTTCAAGATATTCCGCGCGTCGGATCGCGCGCGCTTTCCCGAGGCGAACATAATGCGCACGAACACCGGCCAGCCCATTCGTCTTTCCGATTATCGCGCGCCTGACTATCTCATCGACAGCGTCGCGCTCGATGTGTCGCTGGATCGGCACGCCACGCGGGTTGTGTCCACACTGTCTATCCGCCCAAACCCAACCGGCGTCCAGAACGCGCCGCTGGCGCTCGATGGCGACGAGCTCGTGCTGGAGCGCATCGAACTCGACGGCGCGGCGTTGGACAACGCGGCTTATGAGGCGTCGCCATCGGGGCTGACAATCAAGAATCCGCCGCAACGGCCATTCATTCTCCGCGCGGAAACGCGGCTCGATCCCACCGCCAACACGCGGCTGATGGGACTTTATCGCTCGGGCTCGGCGTACTGCACGCAATGCGAGGCGGAGGGTTTTCGCCGCATCACTTATTTTCTCGATCGGCCCGACGTCCTCTCCACTTACCTCGTGCGGCTCGAAGCTGAAAAGACGGAAGCGCCGGTATTGCTCGCCAATGGCAATTGCACAACGCGCGGCGACATCGCGGGAACTTCGCGCCACTTCGCGATCTGGCGCGATCCGCACAAGAAACCGAGCTATCTCTTCGCGCTCGTCGCTGGCGATCTCGCTGAAATCGCTGATCGCTTCACCACTGCTTCCGGCAAATCCGTCGCACTCGGCATCTATGTCGAGCATGGTCGCGAGGACCGCGCGGCTTATGCGATGGATGCTCTCAAGCGCTCGATGCGCTGGGACGAGCGCGCCTACGGGCGGGAATACGATCTCGATGTCTTCAACATCGTCGCCGTCTCGGATTTCAATATGGGCGCGATGGAGAACAAGGGGCTCAACGTCTTCAACGACAAATACGTTCTGGCCTTGCCGCAGACGGCGACGGACGACGATTACGCCGGTATCGAAGCCGTCATCGCGCATGAGTATTTTCACAACTGGACAGGCAATCGCGTCACCTGCCGCGACTGGTTTCAACTTTGCCTGAAGGAAGGCCTCACCGTCTTTCGCGATCAGGAGTTTTCCGGCGACGAGCGCTCGATTCCGGTGAAGCGCATCGCCGATATTCGCGGCTTGCGCTCGGCGCAGTTTCCCGAGGACGCCGGTCCGCTGGCGCATAACGTGCGGCCCGAGGCCTATCGCGAGATCAACAATTTCTACACGGCGACGGTCTATCAAAAGGGCGCGGAAGTCATCCGCATGCTTAAGCTGCTGATCGGCGCAAAGGCGTTTCGCGCCGGCATGGATTTGTATTTCGAGCGCTGTGACGGAACGGCGGCGACGGTCGAGGATTTTCTCAGCTGTTTTGCGCAAACGTCAGGGCGCGATCTCACGCAATTCAAGCGTTGGTATTCGCAAGCCGGAACGCCGCTCGTCACCGTGCGCAATCATTATGACCCGAGCGCGCGCGCGTTGACGTTGACGATCGCGCAGTCCTGCGCGCCGACGCCGGAGCAGCCGCTCAAGGCGCCGTTCGTCATTCCGCTGGCGCTGGGGCTGATCGACCCGAGCGGCGGCGAACTCAAGCTCGTCTCGCGCGACGCCAGCGCCGCGGAATTAGCGAGCGGCGTGCTTGAACTGAACAGCCCCGAGCGCCGTGTAATCTTCACGGACGTCGCCAATCGCCCGGCGCTGTCGTTCCTGCGCGGCTTCTCCGCCCCGGTGCGCGTTGACGATGACGTGACGGAAGCTGATCTCATCGTGCTTTCGCGTCACGACACCGACAGTTTCAATCGCTGGCAAGCCCTGCAAACGCTTGGCATGCGGCTGTTGCTGCGCAGCGCTGCGGCGTTGCGCAAGGGCGAGGCGCCTGAAGCCGCGCCGGGGTACGTTGAGGGCTATGGCGGGGTCGTCGCCGATGCTGGCGCCGGGCGCATCGATCCAGCGTTCGCGGCGCAGGCGCTGACTTTGCCCAGCGAAGGCGATGTCGCGCGCGAGACGGCGAGGGATGTCGACCCCGATGCGATCTTCGCCGCGCGGGAATATTGGCGCGGTACGATTGGAAGCGCGCATGGCGACGCACTGAAGCGCATCTATGCCGCGTGCGCCAATGCCGGCCCGTTCAGTCCCGACGCGGCAAGCGCTGGACGCCGCGCGCTGCGCAATGTCGCGCTGGCGATGCTGACCGCGGGCGACAAGATCGTCGGCGCGGAATTGGCGCATCAGCAGTTTGCCGACGCCGCCAACATGACCGAGCGGCTCGGAGCCCTCGCTGTCGCCTCAACGATTCCAGGCGAAGCGCGCGAGAAGGCTCTAAACGAATTCGCCCAAAGCCATTCCGCCGATCCGCTGATCCTCGACAAGTGGCTAGCGCTGCAAGCGCAGATCCCGGAGCTGGAGACTTTGGCGCGGGTGCGCCGCCTGATGCGGCATCCGGCGTTCTCGATGAGCAATCCCAACCGCGTGCGCTCGCTCATCGGCGGCTTCAGCGCCAACCAGACGCAATTCAATCGGCCCGATGGCGCCGGCTATGACTTGCTCGCTGAGATCGTGCTTCACCTCGATCCGACCAACCCCCAGATCGCGGCGCGGCTGTTGACGGCGCTGCGCTCGTGGCGTTCGCTCGAGTCGACGCGCCAAGGCAAGGCGCGCGCCATGCTGGAACGAATCAGCGGACAGGAAAAACTGTCGAATGACGTGCGTGACATCGTCATGCGCTCGCTCGCCTGAGCGTCATTTCTCTCGCCCTGCGTGTAATCGTCACTTTCGACTCGTCATGCGCGCGGCTCTCGCGTCCGAAAGTGGCGGTCCGGGCGTCCGTTTCGCGGCGTTGGAGCATTTTTCTCGTCAACGTTTAATTAAGGTCTGGACAAAGATTCCCACAACGATTCTTATCGAACTGATTCGGGGCGGCGAAGCTTTTTTAAGCGGGCTTTTTGGAAAATTGGGGAATTGCAATGACGCGGGTTTTCGCGGCAAGAGCAGAGGCGCGTCCAAGCGTCATCCGCCCGACGGCAGGGGCTTCCAGCCTGCCGTCGAACGCCTTTGCCGTCCTGCGATCGTTTTCGGTCGGCCACGGCGCCGTGTATTTTGTACCGCTTGCAGCCGCGTTGTTCCTCATGGCGCTGGCGCTGATGACGGCGCAGCATCTGCGCAGCGAGAGGCACCGCGCGTTCGACGCCGCGATGCGCGAACTGGACCTGCGCGCCACGCTCATTGCGGCGCGGCTTGAATCAGCGCTCGCGACAACGCCTGACGCGGCGCCGCGCGACTTGTTGAGCTTGGTCATGAGGCAACAGTTGGAAGCGCCCGAGGGCGTCATCGCTCTCACCAGCGAGACCGGCGCAATCGTCGCCGCGGCGCCGGAGGATCGGCGTATCGACGGCACATTGGCCGATATTCTCGGCGCCGGCGATCCCCTGACCATCCTCGCGGACAAGGCGGGCGTCTTGCGCATCCATGATCCCACCGGCAGGGATGTGCTGGCGACGGTGCGCAACCTGCGCGCGCCGCTTGGGCAGCTTGCCTACACGGTTCGCACGAGCGAATTGCTCGCGCCCTGGCGCCAATCGGCGATGATCACAATCCTGCTGCTGGCCTCAACCATCGTTGTATTGTCTGGCGCCGCGCTGGCTTATCTCACGCAGATAAAACGCGCCCGCGCCGCCGCGATCGCCGCCGGCATTGCGCGCAATCATGTCGATCTCGCGCTCAATCGCGGCCGCTGCGGTCTTTGGGACTGGGATCTCGAACGCGGCCGCATTGTCTGGTCGAAATCGATGTTCGAGCTGCTGGACTATCCGTATTCGCCTGATGCCATGTCGATCGCCGATCTGCAGGCACTGGTTCACCCCGACGATACCAACCTCTGCGAATTCGCCCAGTCGGCCATCGATTCAAATCAGCAATCCATCGACCACGAATTTCGCATTCGCAACGCGCCGGGAGAATGGGTATGGCTTAGGGCACGCGCCGAAATCGTTCACGATTTGCCCAATGGCGGCGCGCATTTCGTCGGCATCGCCGTCGACACGACCGAACAGAAGACTCTCGCGGAAGTCTCCGCTACGGCGGACCAGCGGCTGCGCGAAGCGATCGAAGCGATTTCGGAAGCTTTCGTTCTATGGGACGCTTCAAACCGCCTTGTTCTATGTAACTCGAAATATCAGCGCCTGCACAATCTTCCAGCCGAGGCGATGCGGCCCGGCGTGCATTATTCCGAGATCGCGGAGCGCGGCGCCGCGCCGCTGGTCGATAGCGAGCTTGCGCTGCAGGGGCAGGCGCCTGACAAATCCAGCGCGCGCACTTATGAGGCGCGCCTCACGGACGGGCGCTGGCTGCAGGTCAACGAGCGGCGCACGCGCGATGGCGGATTTGTTTCGGTGGGAACGGACATCACCGCGCTGAAGCGGCATCAGGAACAATTGCAGAATTCCGAGCGCATGTTGCTTTCCAGCGTCGCCGAATTGCGCCGCTCGCGCCAATCGCTTGAAGGCCAGGCGCAACAGCTTGCCGATCTCGCGGAACGCTATCTCGAACAAAAGGCGCGCGCCGAAATGGCTAACCGCGCCAAGGCGGAATTCCTCGCCAACATGAGCCATGAATTGCGCACGCCGCTCAACGCGATCATCGGCTTCTCGCAGATGATGGAGGAGCAGACATTCGGGCCGCTCGGCTCGGAGAAATATCGCGAATATTGTCGCGACATTCACCACAGCGGCGCGTATCTGCTCGGCGTTTTCTCCGACGTGCTCGACATGTCCCGACTCGAAGCGGGCAAGATGCGCCTCAGCCGCGCGCAGGTTGATGTGGAGACCGCGATTCACCGCGCGCTCCGCGATGTCGAGGAAACGGCTCGGGAGAAGCGCCTGACGATCGAAGTTGAGGCGAGCGGCGCCGAAACCATCAATGCCGATCCGCAGGCGATCGAGCGCATCTTGCAGACACTGCTGCGCAACGCCGTGAAATTCACGCCCGAAGGCGGCGCGATCAGCGTCGGCGCGCAGGCGTTCAACGATCATATCTACATCTACGTCGAGGATTCCGGGCCGGGCATCGCCAGCCACGACATTTCGCGCCTTGGCCGACCATTCGAGCAGGCGCAAAGCGGCCTTGCTAACGGCATGAAGGGTTCGGGCCTCGGCCTCGCGATCGCCAATTCGCTGGTCGAGCTGCACGGGGGATCGCTGCGAATCAATTCGACGCTGGGCGAGGGCACGGTGGTGCTTGTCGCCTTGCCGCAATCGGTGCGCGTGCAGAAAGCGCGGGCGCTGGCCAACGTGGCGTAAGGGAGCGCCGGGAAGCGCCGAGCGGCGGCCCCTACTCCTCCGGCTCCGTCGTAAACAGCAGCGGGTAGCCCTTCGCGCGACCCGCTTCGGTCGCCCGCGTCGCCTTGGTCTCCGCGACATCCCTGGTGAAGACGGCGACGACGCAGGCGCCGCGCTGGTGCGCGGTCATCATCACCGTCAGCGCCCGCGCCTCGCCGATGCGGAACTCCGCTTTGAGCACGGTGACGACGAACTCGCGTGGCGTGTAGTCGTCGTTGATGAGGATGACCTTATGCAGCTTGGGCCGCTCGGTCTTGGTGATGGTCTTGGTCCGCGGCGCGGTGACGTTGTCGCTCATCGCAAGGCGCTCCCGATGCGGGGATGGCAAAGGCGCAGGCCATAAATCGCATTTTCAGAGCGGGGCGGCAATATCCCAAGATTGGACCGACCAACGCGCCGAATCGCCTGCACAATCGCGAAGCGCATCCGAACTTTACGCAACCCGCGCCATCCTTTATCTCTGCAGCCCATCTGGGGAGCGAGAATTCATGGCCGCGCGCAAAAAGCCACAGACCAGCGCGCAAGCGATCTGTTTCCTTTCGTCCGGCGCGCCAGAGGCCAACGCGGCGCGCGAAAGCCTGATCGCCAGCTATGGCGATTGCCCGCCGGAGGCCGCCGAAGTGATCGTGGCGCTGGGCGGCGACGGCCTGATGCTGCAGACGCTGCACTGCTTCATGGACCATCCCAAGCCGATCTACGGCATGAATCGCGGCTCGGTCGGGTTCTTGATGAATGACTACAGCGAAATCGGACTGCGAGAGCGACTGAGAGCCGCCCGCGCGTCGATCATTCATCCGCTCATCATGCGCGCCGAGGATATCAGGGGCGTCGTGACCAACGCCCGCGCAATCAACGAAGTCTCGCTGCTGCGGCAGACCTATCAGGCGGCCAAACTGCGCATCAGCGTCGACGGCGCGGTGCGGCTCGAGGAGCTGATCGCCGACGGCATATTGGTGGCGACGCCAGCCGGCTCCACCGCCTACAATCTTTCCGCCAACGGGCCGATCCTGCCGCTGGCGGCGCCGCTGATGGCGTTGACGCCGATCTCGGCGTTTCGGCCGCGGCGCTGGCGCGGCGCGCTGCTCCCCGACCGAGCCGCCGTCGCCATCGAAATTCTCGAAGCCGACAAACGCCCGGTCGCCGCCGTCGCCGACCACGCGGAGACCCGGCGCGTGCGGCGCGTCGATGTGTCGATGGATCACGCCACAGATCTCGTGCTGCTGCACGACCCCGGGCACTCGCTGGACGAGCGGATCTTGCGTGAGCAATTCATCTACTGAGGCTCGACGCTATGTCTCTTCAGGTAAAAATCCTCGACGAGAAACTGCTCGCCAATGGCCGCTTCCGTCTGACGCTGACAGGCGCCGAGGTCACGGAAAGCAGCGGCGCGAAACGCGTGCTGAGACACGAGATCTATCACTATGGGCTGGCCGCCGCGGTGCTTTTGTATGATCCCGAACGCGGTTGCGTGCTGCTCGTGCGCCAGTTTCGTCTGGCCGCCTATCTTGCTGGCGCGCCGCAGCCGTTGACCGAAGTCTGCGCCGGCATGCTCGATGACGATACGCCCGAAGCTTGTGTCATCCGAGAGGCGATGGAAGAGACCGGCGTTGCGATTCCCTGCGCTTCGCACGCGTTCGATGCGTTCATGAGCCCGGGGGGAATGACCGAGAAAATCTCCTGCTTCGTCGCACCCTACGGCGCAGCGGACCGTGTCGGCGCCGGCGGCGGCGTCGATGCGGACGAGCATATCGAGATCATCGAACGCCCGTTCGTGGAAGCGCTGGCGATGATCGCACGAGGCGAAATCTGCGACGCGAAAACCATCGCGCTGCTCTATTACGCCAAGGCGCAAGGGTTGATGCCAGCGTGATCAGCGCTGTTGCGGTTTCGCAAGCTCGCCCGTGACGTCGCCCCGCGCGGCGCCGCTCCATTCGCGCCCATCGACACGCAAGCGTTCGACTTTCAGATCGCCCTTCGGCTTGAACAGATCGTCCGATACGACGATCGCGCCGTCTTTCATCGACAAGCCGATAATCGCGTAGGCCGCCGAAAGCATGCGCGCCGCCGACCCGGTGTACCACGACCAGCCGCCGCGCCCGCCGTGGCCGTAACCATCGTAGATGTCGGCTGGCTGCTGGATCGGGGCCAAGCCGTATTGTGCGATGCGTTCCGGATCGGTCTTTTTCAGTGGCGAGATTTTCTCAAATATCGTGAAAGCGCGGCCGATCAGATGCGCTGCGGCGTCGAGGTCGCCCGCCTCGCGCGCTTGCTCCGAAAGCCGCACGAAGCCGTCGATGATCCATGACGCGCCGTGGCTATATTGGCCGCCGTTTTCACGCACCCCCGGCGGGTAGTCTGCGATGCGGCCGGGATACGGCTGGCTGTGTTCGAAGAACGGCTTTTCCATCAGCAGGATTCGGTCGTCGCGCTCAATGCCGGCGAGACCGCCTTCGATCGCCGCCACGCCGCGCTTGAAATCCACCGCGCCCGAATGGGCGGGCCAACCAGAGGTCATCGCGTTGGGTTGATCGAGCGCGCGCCCGTCGTCGGCAAAATCCAGCGCATAATGCGTGCCCTGCCAGCCTACTTCCAGCGCATCGCGCAATTTGGCGCGCGCCGTCTCACAGATTTGCGCATAGGCTGCGTCGCCCTTGCGCTGCGCCAGCGCGATGAACCCGCTCAGCACATCGTAGAAGAAGAATCCCATCCATACGCTGGTGCCGCGCCCCTCGCTGCCCAGCGCATCGATGCCGTCGTTCCAGTCGCCAGCGCCGAGCAGCGGCAGGCCGTTCTCGCCGAGGTGGCCCAGCGTATAATTGATCGCGCGTTGGCAATGCTCGTAGACCTCGCCTTTCTCGCGCGAGGGGCGCGGCGCGACGATCCACGTATCCTCGCCCTCGGGCACTTGCGCGCCTTCGAGATAGGGCACGACATCGTCGAGCACGCTGGCGTCGCCGGTCTGCGCGACATAGCGCGAGAGCACGTAGGGCAGCCACAGATGCGGATCGCTGGCGAGCGTTCGCTGGCCGATGCCGGTGGCGCCGTTGGGCGCGCGATGCCACCATTTTAGCACATCGCCCTGGAGGAACTGCTGGCCGGCGTGTAGCACGATCTGCGCCCGCGCCAGTTGCGGTTCAATGAAGATCAGCGGCAGCACGTCCTGGAGCTGGTCGCGAAAACCGATCGCGCCGCCGCGCTGGTTGGGGCCGACGCGCCCAAACAGGCGCGACGCCATGACCTGATACGGCAGCCAGGTGTTGACGAGCCGATCGAAGTCGGGCCGATTGCTCATGACTTCGACTTTGCTCAAGCGCGCATTCCAACTCGCCCTGGTCGCTGCCAGCGCCGTCTCGACGGCGACGACGCTGGCCGCTTGAGCCGCCTGCAGGGCGCCGGAGCGATTGGGGGCCTGGCCAAAAACGATGGCGATCTTGACGCTGGCGTCGGGCGCGATTGAAATGTCGCTGACGAAAGCGGCGACGCACCGGCCATCGTCGCTCATCGACGCATCGGCCGCGCCGGTCTCGACCATGGCCGGGGTCGCGATATTGCGGCCCGCGCCGCCAAAGAAGCGCGCGCGAATTGTTTCACATACGGCGGCCTGAAGGCTGGTTGCGGCGAAAGCGACGCCACGCTCGAAATCGTTGCGCGGATTTTCAAACAGCAGTACGCCATCGGCGTTCTCGGTGTTGATGGCGTCCTTGCTCTCGTTGGGACTTTCGTCGAGCGCGATATCGAAGAACGGCGCGATGCGCAGACGCAGCGGTTCGGCGCCGCTATTGCTCAAAGTGAGCAGCCGCATATCGCCGGGATAATCTGGCGGCGTGAACACCAGATATTCTGTCGCCAGAGCGCCGCGCTGCTTGGCGATGCGCGCGACGCCCGGTTCGTAGGTCAGTTCATGAACGGCGTCATCGCGCTGGAACGGCGCATAGCCGGGCGCGTCGTTCTCGCCGGTTTCCAGGTTGCGGATATAGACGATCTGTCCGGGCAGCGGATTTGCGATGGTGTCGAAACGAAACGGCGTCAACCCATTGTGGCGCGCGTTGCCCATCGCCGAATAGATGTCGCCGTCATTCGAGACGATTGTCGAGGCTCCGAGCTGATTGGCCATGACATGCGCCCACGGGCGCGGCGTACGGTGCGTAAGATGCAACTGGCGTCCATCGCTCGAAAACGCGAATGGCCAGCGCGACGCCAGCGCCGGCGTCGGCTCGACCGCGCGCGTGTGATACAGGCGGATGTCGAGCGCGCCCTCCGCGATCGGCGCCAACGCGAGCCGCTTGGCGATCAGCTCGGCCGCCCACAATGCGTTGTCGGCGCGCCCCGCGACGAATTCTATGTCCGCCACGCCGTTGGCATCGAGCGCGACATCCAGGGTCAGGCTCGCCGCCGGATCGAAGCTCCACAGTTTGCCTTCGTCATCAAGCTTGCGCGAACGACCAGCGCCGGTACCCGTGGGATTTGCCAGCGACCCCTCGCCGATAAACCGCGCGCGGGAGTCCTCGTAACCGCTAAGCGTAGCGCCCCGCGACAGTGACCTGACAGCGAAGAACGCCGTCTCGCCGCGCCCGGCGCGAGCCGAGCGCAACAGCCGGTTACGCGCCAGAATCGCGTTGAGATCGCGCACGAAAATTGTCTCGACATGCATGCCGGCGAAATCGAGATCGCGGGCGTAGGCGCCGGTTTCGTGGGCGGCGATTTCCGTGAAGCTTACGAGGCGCAAGCGCCGCGCGCGGTCGCTGCGATTTTCGAGCCGGATGCGCCACGTGACGACAGCGCCGAGCGGATCGGATCCCACTTCCATTCGCGCGCTAATGCCGCCAATCGCGTTGGAGATCGCCATGCTCTTGTGATCGATCGCCTCGATGCGATAGTCACCGGCGCGCCGCGCGGGCTCAAACCCGATCGACCACGGGGCCTCATCGCCTTCGCAGACATAGAAGAACTGTCCGCGCGAGCGCAGCGGATCGAGCGGCCGGCGCGTGAGATCGATGGCAAAGCCGCCGCGCTCCGCGCCCATCACGAACGCGGCGCCGCGCCCGTCGCGCATGATGTCGACGCCAACCGAGCCGTTGTTGAATGAAAACATCGGTGGAAAATCGCCGAGCGTGTCGGGCGCGCCGGCGAGCGCTGGCCCCTTTGCGCCGCGCCGCTCGCGCGCATACGCCGTGATGACAAGCGCCAGCAATGCGAACCCGACGCCGGCGACGGCATAAGCGATTGCCATCGTTTGAATTGCGCCCGGCATCGGCCCGCCGCTATTGCGCAATGTTTCAGCGCCGGTCCACGCCTTGTCCCAATCGGCGCCGCGCGGGATATAGAACGGGATCAGCAGCGGCGCCCAGGTCGCGAAGCGCCGGATGCCATCGGGAATCGCGCGCGTGCGTGCGCCGTGACCGAGAAAGCGTCCCGCCGCTTCATCGGCACGGTCGCCGCCCAGAAACGACAGGTTGACCAGCGTCGCGACGCGCAGGCCCATATGATCGAACCAGATGACGACGCGCAGCCAATCGTAAGCGAGCAAGCCGAGGAACATCGTCAGGCTGAAATTGCGAAAATCCGCGTTGCTCAGGCCGACGTCGGCGCCGATGGTGACGAGCGAGCGCACGGCGCCGTCCTGATTGAACCACGAGGGATCGGCGGACTGACGCAGGAACGAGTTGATGACCGGCGCCATCCACAGACCCCAGCGCATCACGCGCACGGCCTGTTCGAACAGGCCTTCGAGGCCAGTCGAACTGAACAGGCCCTTGATCGGCCGCAGATTGCGCTCCAGCAATGCGGCGAGCAGCACGAAGTTGATACTGAACAGCGGCGCGGCGATTGACCAGTTGATGACGCCGGATAGCGATTCGGCGAAGAACAATCGCGTTCCCCCGCGCACGTCGCCGAGATTGAAGGCGCCATATTTGTTGAACAGGGGATAGATGATGTAGTCCCCCACCGCGCGCTTGGCGACATCGTAGGAAACGTCGGCATAGGCCCAGAATTTCGCAGCGACGACGCCGAGTTGCGCCGCGTCGAAATACCAGCCCAGCGCGCCGGCGACGAGGCCGCCCAAGACGATACCAAGGAGATAGAGGCGCGGCGTCTGCACCGTGCGGCGCTCGCCCAAATAAACTTTCGCCATATCGAACGCGAAATCGACGCCGCCATAGGCGAGCGCGCCGACGACGAACATCGCGAGGAAGCGCGCGCCGCCGCTTGCAACGCTCAGGCCCTGCGACAGCGCCAGCGCTGCGCCAAGGCCAACGACGATTCCGCGCGCGTAGGAGCGCGGATCGGCGTAATGAGCGCACAGCCGGCCAAAGAACGGCGGCGTGCCGTCGGCGCTGCCGACGATGGTCTGCGCCAGTGGATAAGCGAGGACGCCAGCGAACGGCGACAAGGCGAGCGCGTTGGCTTTGACGAAAGCTGCGAATGCCGGGTCGCGCAGCGGCAGCGCGATAGCCAGAACGAGGAACATGAAGATGGCGCCGTAGATCGCGCCTTTGATGAAGCCTGTGCGCCAGTGGCCATACGTTGAGATGAATGTCGGCGAGCGCCCGCCCAGCAGATCGAGCGTCAGCCCGGTCATGACATAGACGATGGCCCAGAGGGCCGCTTGCGCAAGCGCCGCCAGCGCCGTGCTGACGACAATTGCCAGAACGGGTTGCACAACGATCTGCGCCGCGTTGGCAAGTAACGGCGCCAGCGCCGCAAGGATCGCCGCGCCAAGCAGCAGCGCATGCGTCTTGATCTCGGTTGTGACGCGGCCCATGCCGATCAGGCAGTAAGCGACCAGCATCGCTTCGCCGACGCCCAACATGATGATCGCGCGGCCAATCAGCACTTGCGCCTGGAACGGCAGGCCACCCGCCCCGACCAGGGCGCCGAGCTCGCCCATGTGCCAATCCGCGCCCATCGTCAGGACGAGATTGAACAGGAAGGGAAGCGCGATGAGGCCGATAGCCTCGACCGGCCTCAATCCGCGGCGCGCGCTAAGCAGTGCGACGAGCGAGCCAGTAACGTAGGCCGCGTAGGCGATCGCCGCGCCACCGACATCGAAACGCGCCACGTCGCTCCAAGATCCCGGCAATTGCCAGAAACCGAGAGAATCATTGCGCATATAGGCGAAGGTGGCGAATGCAAGGACGTCGAGCGCCAGCAGGACCGGCGACAACGGCTCGTCGGAGACGGCGGCGCGCCACAGTGCTAACCCCGCTGCGCCGGAAATCGCCGCCAACGACCATGATTGCGCTTGGATCGAGGCCCCGACCCCAACCGCGACCAGCGCCGCCCCGGCCACGACGAGCAACAACGCGAGATTGGAACTGCGGGCCGCCACGGAGGTCATTCAACTGTTTCCTGCAGCCCGATTTATGGGCTTTGCCGATTGATTGGGCCAAGGCGGCGTGAGTCGCAAGTTTTATGGCCGATTTGCGCCTGAGGTTTGGGGATAAAGCCGCGTCGCAACCTTGAATATACGGGGCGCGGCGATGCGCGAGACTTGCCCGGCCTGTCAAATTCCTGTCAACTCGCGCCGCGTCCGGGCGAAGAATCGCCGCTGCAAATGCCTGGCTATTTCGAGCGAAGTCAGAACCAAGGAGCGGTGCAATCCGCCGAAAATTCGAGGAAACGCCGATGTCGGAAGTTGAAAAACAGACGATGCAGAAGGTGACATGGCGGCTCGTGCCATTTCTGGTCCTCTGCTATTTCATCGCCTATCTCGATCGGGTCAACGTCGGCTTCGCCAACGCGACGATGAGCAAGGATCTCGGCTTGACCGCGGCGGCGTTTGGCGGCGCGGCGGGAATATTTTTCATCGCTTATTTCTTCTTCGAAGTGCCGAGCAATCTGGCGCTCAATCGCTTTGGCGCGCGGCTATGGGTCGCCCGCATCATGTTCACCTGGGGCCTGGTCTCGGGCGCGCAGGCTTTCGTCACCGGCGAGTGGAGCTTCAACATCGTGCGGCTGTTGCTCGGCGTCGCGGAGGCCGGCTTCTTTCCGGGCATTATCTTTTTCCTCACGCTGTGGTTTCCCTCGGCTTATCGCGCGCGCATCGTCGGCATGTTCATGTTCGCCATTCCGATCTCCACCGTGATCGGCTCGCCGATCTCCGGCGTGATTCTCAACATGGAGGGGATCGCCGGTCTGCACGGCTGGCAATGGGTTTTCCTGTTGGAGGCAGCCCCGGCGTTGCTGATGACCTTCGGCGTTCTCGCCTATCTGACTGACCGCCCGTCGGATGCAGGCTGGCTGGCGCCCGAAGAGCGCAAATGGTTGCAGAATCGTCTCGACGCCGAGCGGGCCAATCGCGAATTGATCGTGAGCAAGCCGTGGACGGAGTGGATCATCAATCCGCGCGTAATCGCGCTGGGCGTGGTCTATATGGCGCTCAACGTGCCGCAATACGGCCTCAGCTTCTTCCTGCCGCAGATCGTCAAGGCGTTTGGCGTCTCCAACGTGCAGGCGGGCTTCATCACCGCCTTGCCCTATCTCGTCGGCGCTTTCGGCATGGTTCTCTGGGGACGCCACTCCGACGCCACCGGCGAGCGCAAATGGCATGTGGTCATCCCGTTCGTCGCGATGCTGATCGGCCTTGGCGGCGCTTCGATGATTAGCGATCCCACGTTCAAGATCGCTGTGCTGTGCATCGCCGGCTGGGGCTTCTTCTCGATCCTGCCGGTGTTCTGGACTTTGCCGACGGCTTTCCTCAGCGGCACAGGCGCGGCGGCCGGCATCGCGGCTGTGAATTCGATTGGCAATCTTGGTGGCTATTTCGGCCCCAAGATGTTTGGGCAATTGCGTGACTGGAGTGGCGGCGCCGATTCAGCCGGGCTCATCTTCCTCGCCTGCAGCGCCGTCGTCGGCGCGGTGATCGTGCTTGCGCTGGGGCACAACCCGGCGCTGGAAAAGCCGATGGAGATGGCGAGGCCGGCGCAGTAGGCATCGCCATTTCCGGCGCTTCTGTGTAGAGGCTGTTGCTTCAACCCTCGCGCACCGCAGGAAAAGCGATTTCGCATGCCAAGAAAGCCCAAAGCCGGCGCCGCATTGGCGCCGCTCAAACATCTCGGCCATTCTTCGGCCATCCCGGCCCATCCGGAAGCCGCGATTCTCGAGCGCGTCCCCAACCCGCAGTCAGATACGAACTTTGTCGGCCGCTTCACCGCGCCGGAATTCACTTTGCTATGTCCGGTCACGGGACAGCCGGACTTCGCGCATCTCGTGATCGACATCGTGCCGGACAAGTGGCTCGTCGAGTCAAAGTCGCTCAAGCTCTATCTCGGAAGCTTCCGCAATCACGGCGCCTTCCATGAGGATTGCACGGTGCGCATCGGCAGGGATATTGCCGCGCTGCTGAAACCGCGCTGGCTGCGCATTGGCGGCTACTGGTTCCCGCGCGGCGGCATTCCGATCGACGTGTTCTGGCAGACCGGCACCTTGCCTGAAGGAGTCTGGGTTCCCGATCAGGGCGTGGCGCCGTATCGCGGCCGCGGCTAGGCGGCGAGCCGGCGCCGGAGCTTGCGCAGTTTCAGCCGCAGTTTGCCGATGCCAGCTTGGGCATGATCGAGCGCGCGGACCGGCTCAAACGCCAGTCTGTAAGTGCGCGCGCGCAGCTCGTTTGCGAGGGCTTGCCGATCCTTGATGCCCGCGAGTTCGCCAAACGGAATCGGCGCGCCGATGCCGACGGCGAGGGTTGTGCCCATGCGGTGTTTGACTTCGCGAAAGATCAGCGAAAGCCGCAGCGTCAAGCTGATGTGGCTGGCGATCTGGAACAAGCGGCTGTTCTGCCCGCCAAACCAGATGGGAACGACGGTCGCCTTCGCGCGCTGAACGAGTTGCGAAACGAACGACTGCCACGGCGCGTCGATTGCCGGGCGCCGCCCCAACCGGTCGGGCGCGGTCGACACGCCGCCCGCGGGAAAGATCACCACCGCGCCGCCTTGTTCCAACTGCGCCCGCGCCGCCGCGCGCGATTTGACATTCATTTGCATCGCTTCGGGCGTGTCGGAAAAATCGATCGGCAGGACATAGTCGCGCACTTCCTCGGCGCGGAGCAACACAGCGTTGGTCAGCACGACAAAATCCGGCCGGACCTTTTGCACGAGCCAGGAAATGACGATGCCATCCATCACACCGTACGGGTGATTGGCGACAAACACGGTCGGTCCGGTGCGCGGCACGGCGGCCAACGCCGCCTCGTCGTAGACAACGTCGAGGGCCAGCGAACGCACCGCCGCGGCGAAGAACGTTTCGGACGGGCGGGGATGAGTTTTGTTGTCGAGATACAGCCGCTTCAACACGGGCTGCCCCGTCGCCTTCTCCATGAGCCGGATCAATCCGCGTTTGACAGGAGGGTCGGTCGCGACAGCGTAGCTGAACAGGTAATCGTCCATGGCGGCGGAGTAATCCTGCGGGATGACTGGACTGTGACAATAGAGGTCTGGGGTAAAGGAGTCATGTGGGTTGCGGCTCAATCGTTCGGCCGAGCGCGGCGCTCCAATCAGCCGGACATCCTATGAGGGCGGCTGCGCCGCGCGCCGGCTGGCGTACCGCAACCGGGCGACAATCCTCGCGGGGTTTCCAATGAAATCAGGGCGCTGAGTGCGGTTTTTCCGCGCACGCGCGAGTGCGGTTTGCTAAGGATAATATATAACATACTATATATGTTATATAGAAGCCATTTGCCTGACCCGCGCCTTCCAAGCGGCGCTCCGTCCTTCCGCGCGCGGATTCGACCGGAGGAGCTGTTCAGGCAGATTTCGCATCAAGTCGTCGCCTTGCTGAGGTTGTCGAACGCCATCAGCCTCGCGACCAGCGCCTCGAAGTCGCGCAGCGGCACCATGTTTGGTCCGTCCGATGGCGCGTGGTCGGGGTCCTGATGCGTCTCGATGAACACGCCAGCGACGCCGACCGCGACCGCGGCGCGCGCCAGCACCGGCACGAACTCGCGCTGGCCGCCTGATGAGGCGCCCTGCCCGCCCGGCTGCTGCACCGAATGCGTGGCGTCGAAGATCACCGGCGCGCCCGTCTCGCGCGCCATAATCGGCAGCGAGCGCATGTCGGAGACGAGCGTGTTGTAGCCGAAGCTCACCCCGCGCTCGGTGACGAGAACGTTTGGGCCGCCCGCGCCCGCGAGCTTGGCGACAACGTGCTTCATGTCCCACGGCGCGAGGAACTGGCCTTTCTTGACGTTGACCGCGCGGCCGGTGCGGGCGGCGGCAATCAGCAGATCGGTCTGCCGGCACAGGAACGCCGGGATTTGCAGGACGTCGACAGCCTGCGCCGCCAGCGCGCAATGCTCGGGCAGGTGCACGTCGGTCAACACTGGCAGGTGGAGGCTGTCGCGAATCTCCGCGAAGATCGGCAGCGCGTCCTTCAGTCCAACCCCGCGCTGGCCGGCGCCAGAAGTGCGATTGGCCTTGTCGAACGAAGTCTTGAAGACAAGCCCGATGCCGAGCTTGCCGGCGATCGCCTTGAGCGCGCTCGCCATCTCCAGCGCATGGGCGCGGCTCTCAAGCTGGCACGGGCCGGCAATGAGCGCCAGCGGCAGGTTTTGTCCGAAGCGCACTTTCGCGCCCGGCTGGCCGACTTCGACGATTGGGTTGACGGGCATGTTGGGGGGCCGCCTTGGGGAAGTATGCCCCCTCTCCCGCTCGCGGGAGAGGGCTGGGGTGAGGGTGCTGGGCATGGAAGACGAGCGGCCAGAGCCCTCATCCGGCGCTGCGCGCCACCTTCTCCCGCAAGCGGGAGAAGGGATTGCTACTCCTGGATCGGCGCGAGCGGTTGATCGGGGATAGCGGTCGCCATCGGGCCTGGGCCGGCGCCGTCGCGCTTGTAGATGTCTTCGCGGAATTGCACGACGCCGTCGGGCGTCGCCCAAGCGGTGATGTAGACCCAGTAGACATTCACCGGCGCTGTCAGCTTCACGTCCTGACGCTGGCCCGAGCGGATGACTTCGTCGATGTGATCGCGCGACCAGCCCGGATTATCCTTGAGCAGCCAGGCGACGTAATCGCGCACGTCCTGCACGCGCACGCAGCCTGACGAGACGAAGCGGAAATCGTCGCCGAAGATGCCCTTCGACGGCGTGTCGTGCATGTAGACG
This sequence comes from Methylocapsa sp., assembly GCA_043739325.1. Lineage (GTDB taxonomy): Bacteria > Pseudomonadota > Alphaproteobacteria > Rhizobiales > Beijerinckiaceae > Roseiarcus. The sequence goes on from JAYUFK010000040.1 coordinate 35,615, forward strand.
CCGTAAGGATTGGGAATGTTGATGCGCACGAAGCCGAGCGAGTTGATGTCGGCGCCCGTGTCCTGGCGATATTTGTAATTGGTTGCTTCGAGGGTGTTCCAGTTGATCGCGCTCGGCGAAACCTCCTGGCCATCCTTGTTGAAGACGCGGATTTTTTCGTCGGCGAGATAGTTCGGATCGGCCTGCATCTTGGGGATGAGGTCTTTCTTGATGAGCGACGGCGGCACGGTCCAGAACGGATTGAAATTGATCTCGGTCGCCTTGGCCTGCATGATCGGCGATTGACGATCGATCTTGCCAACGCCTGCCGCGTGATGGGAATAGACGACGCCGTTCTCGACCGTCTCGACCGCCGCGGCGGGAATGTTCACCGTCACGAAACGCGCGCCGAGATTGCCTGAGAACGCGCGCAGGCGGACGATATTTGTTTCGAGCTCAGTGAGGCGCGCCTGCGCCGGCGCGTTAAGTTCGTTGAAGGTTTGTTCGCCGACGACGCCGCTGGGCGTCAGGCCGTGGCGGATCTGGAAGCGCTTGACCGCCGCCTCGACAAACGAGTCGAAGATCGACGACGAGCCGGCCGAAGCGTCAAGGTCGCCCGAAATCGCCAAGCGCTGGCGCAATAGTTGGACGGACTTGGATTTGACGCCGATTTTGAGCTCGGCGGTTGCTGGCACCGCGTTCCAGCCGCCGCGCGCGACAATACCCTGGTAGGTCTGGATCGCCGCCTCGGTTGCGGCAAGCGTGGCGAGCGAGAGAATCGGCGTCGACTCGCGACCCATCGTGATGCGGTCGGACGATTCGTAGCTTTGTCGCCACTCCGCCTGTTCGCCGGCATTGTTGGCCTGCTGCGCCAAAGCTGGCGCGCCGACTGCCGCCGCCATCGCGCAAATCGCCGAAGCGCCCAGGAAGGCGCGGCGATTGACGGCATAAAAATTTGCTTCACTCATAATTAACCCAGCCCCGGATGATTGTCGCGTTGGCGCGTTCATCGCCACGATCGGTCTTGTCCGATCTATCGCGATGCGGCCAATAACATATGTGCGCGACAAAAGCCGAGCAGTCGGGCGATTTTGTGACTTGACGCGCCGCGAATGTCGCAATGGCGCCGTTTCACGCAAAAGTGCGCGGGAAAACCAACGCAACAAGCCCGGCGGACATGCCGCCAAGCCCCCTTCCCTCAATCATGCGATGCAACTTGGCGGCGCTTCGACGGGGAAGCGTCGCGCATTTGCATCAAAGGCGATACTTGATCTGGTCGGTCCAGAAGCGCTCGAGGCGCGCCAGCGACTGGTTGAGGCGGACGAAATCGCCAGCCAACACGCCACCGATCTGTTCGACCGTGGTCGCATGCTTTTCATACAGGCCGACCACGATCTTGTGCACTTCGTCGCCCTTCTCTGTGAGGCTGATGCGCACGGCGCGGCGGTCAATGCGCGAGCGGGCATGGTGGAGGTAGCCCATCTCGACAAGTTTCTTCACATTGTACGACACATTTGAACCGAGGTAGTAACCACGGGTGCGCAGTTCGCCCGCCGTGAGTTCCTTGTCGCCGATGTTGTAGAGTAGTAGAGCCTGCACGGCGTTGACGTCCGAGCGGCCACGACGATCAAATTCGTCCTTGATGACGTCGAGCAGGCGGCGATGCAGCCGCTCAACCATGGTTAGAGCTTCGAGATATACTGGCCTAACTTCAGCAATTCGTTCCGAACGGCTAGCAACTTCTTCAGTCTTAGCAATGGTTTTCATAGCACACCCGCCTGTTCTACTTCCCCACGGCCGGCTTTTATCCGGTCCGTCTATGAGATGAACTGTAACCTACGGCTATGAAGACGAGTTTAAAAGTCAGGATGAATCACGAGTTTACTTATTCTGGTAAATTTGAACTGAATCAAAGACTTCGTTTACTTTGAAAGTCCGTTAAGCATGCCGTTGCGGAGCGCTTAGGCGCGCTCGCGTGAGGCTTGCCAACTCAGGGCAAAATACACCGCGATCAGCACGGCGTTGACAACTAGGCCAACAGAGCTCGCGAGGGACGATTTTACGCCGACAAGCGGCAAGGCGGCCTCGCAAATTGCGCTGATCAGCCAGAGTACGCCGCCCCAGGGGGACGCAAGCCAAAGGCCGATCGCGGCAACCAGATCGGCGACAGCGAAGAAGATGATAGTTGCTTCGCGAATAAGCGGCAAGGTCGCGAAATCGGTGGCCGCTTTGAAATCCACGGCGCTCAGATTGGCGCCCAGGATGACCGACCAACCGTACAGACCCTTGGCGATCCACACGAGCGCGATGACGCGCATGAACCACACCAGAATGCCGGTCCAGCGCATCGGCGTAGCGCCGTCGCCGAAAACCCCGTTGACGCCGGTGATCGGCGGCAATGGAGCATGGCCAAGAATCTGAGTGGCGCCGCTATCATTCCGCGCTTCGGCCTGCGCCATCAAGCGGCCTTCCCAAATTCAAGCTCGCTCGTACCGAGCGGAACGAAATAGGCGTCGATCGCATCCTTCGAAACGGCTTGCAGTGTCGAAGGACGCCAGTCCGGACGATTGTCCTTGTCGATGATAACCGCGCGCACGCCTTCATAGAAGTCGATCCCCCGGCAGATGCGCGAGACGATGCTATAGTCGATGCAAAGCGCCTCTTCAAACGAGACGCCGCCGTAAAGCGCAATCTGTCGCGCCGCAATGGCCTGGCTGGTTGGCGATTTGGCGATCATGCCCGCGTGGATCGCCGATGCCGCTTGCGAACCCGCGTCGCCAGCGGATTTCAACGCTGTCAAGCATATCGCCGCGTCGGCGTCAGCAAAACACGATTCGATCAGCGGCGCGTCCGCCGCAAGTTTTGACGCGGGCGGTTCGGCTGCAAAGCGGTTGACAACGGCTTCAATAGGTTCCGCGCTTTCGAGCGCTGTTTGCAAGGCGGCAAAGTCCGGCGAAGCGACGAACGAATGCGCCAGTCCGATCGCGAGCGCATCGCCCGCGTCGGCGCGCGCGCCCGTGAGCACGAGATAGCGTCCCATGTTCTGGCGAAGACGCGCCAGCGGCCACGTGGCCCCGACATCGGGGAAAAAGCCGATGCCGACCTCTGGCATGGCGAAACTGTAGCGCTCGCTGGCGATGATATGCGAGCCGTGCAGCGACAAGCCCACGCCGCCGCCCATGACCAATCCATCGATCAGCGCGACATAGGGCTTGGGGTAAGACTTGATGCGCTGGTTGAGCTGGTATTCCTCGCGCCAGAACGTCAGTTGCGCCTCGTGATCGCCCGCCTTTCCCTGCTCGTACAGGAGCCGGATGTCGCCGCCGGCGCAGAACGCTCGCCCGCCGGCGCTCGATATGACTATCCGCATAACCGCGTCGTCGCGCTCCCACGAATCGAGCGCCCGCGCGATGGCGCGCACCATGGCGAGGTTCAACGCGTTGAGCGCCTTCGGACGATTGAGCGTGATGCTGCCGGCATGCCCGCGCCGTTCGATCAATACTTCCGGCTCGGTCATGGCGTCTCCAGTCGGGAAGCCCGCCTAGACGCGCACGGAGAGGATAGCGTCGATTGCGGCGGAAACCTCGCCGATCGGCGCCATACCGTCCACTTCGTGCAGCAATCCGCGCTTGGCGTAGTAAGGCGTCACGGCGGCGGTGTCGCGCGCATAGGCTTCAAGGCGGGTCTTGAAGACTTCCGGATCGTCGTCCTTGCGCTCTGGCCGGCCGGCCGCCTTGGCGTCCTCGGCGCGCTGCATGATGCGCGCCAGCAGACTATTTGCGTCGACCTTGAGCTCGATCGCGGCGTCGAGCTGCTTGCCCTTGCGCGCCAACAGGGCGTCGAGCGCTTCCGCCTGCGCCACGGTGCGCGGGAAGCCGTCGAGGATGAAGCCGTTATGCGCGTCGGGGTCTTCAATGCGGTCGGCAATGATGCCGACGACGATTTCGTCGGAGACCAGCGCACCCGAATCCATCACCGCCTTGGCTTGAAGCCCGATGGGAGTCTGCGCCTTGACCGCGGCGCGGAGCATATCGCCGGTTGAGAGCTGAGGGATGTCGTACTTCTCCACGAGCCGCGTCGCCTGGGTGCCTTTCCCTGCGCCCGGCGGCCCGAGTAGTATCAACCTCATCTCTTCCTCCCCCTCAACTTGGCTTTGCGGATCAGGCCTTCGTATTGGTGGGCCTGTAGATGGCCGTGAATCTGCGCCACCGTATCCATGGTGACGTTGACGACAATCAGCAGCGAAGTGCCGCCAAAGTAGAACGGCAGAGCGGCATAGGAAATGAGCAATTCGGGTAAGAGACAAACCAGCGACAGATAGAGCGCGCCGACGACCGTGACGCGTGTGAGGATATAGTCGAGGTATTGCGCGGTGCGCTCGCCTGGTCTGACGCCGGGCACGAAGCCGCCGTGCTTTTTCAGATTGTCGGCGGTGTCCGTCGGGTTAAAGACCGTCGCCGTGTAGAAGAACGCGAAGAAGACGATCAGCGCGATGTACAGAATGATGTAGAGCGGGCCGCCGCGTCCCAGCAAGGACGAAACCATCGCCAGGAAACCCGAGCTCGATGTGCCCTGCGCGAAGTTGGCGGCGGTCGTTGGCAACAGCAGCAGCGATGAGGCGAAAATCGGCGGAATGACGCCGGCGGTGTTGAGTTTGAGCGGCAGGAACGAACTCTGCCCCTCATACATTTTGTTGCCGACCTGACGGCGCGGATAGGTGATGGGCACGCGGCGCTGCGCCCGCTCCATGAAGACGATGAAGGCGATGACGGCGAGCGCCATCACGATGACAAACAGCACCAGCGCCGTGGAGATCGAACCCTGGCGCCCAAGCTCGAATGTCTGCGCGATCGCCTGCGGCAGCCGCGCGACAATGCCGGCGAAGATGATAAGCGAGGAGCCGTTGCCGACGCCGCGCGAAGTGATCTGCTCGCCGAGCCAGACCAGAAACATCGTGCCGCCTGTCAGCGTCACGACCGTCGAAAGCAGGAAGAACGGACCAGGTTCGGCGACGATGCCGGGACGCCCTTCAAGGCCAATCGCGATGCCGTAAGCCTGAAACACCGCAAGAATGACGCAGAGATAGCGTGTGTACTGATTGAGAATTTTGCGGCCGGCTTCGCCTTCCTTCTTGATCGCTTCGAGCGAAGGGATGACCGAGCTCAGCAGCTGAATGATGATCGACGCCGAGATGTACGGCATGATATTGAGGGCGAAAATCGCCATGCGCTGGACGGCGCCGCCCGAAAACATGTTGAACAGGTCGAGCACGCCCTGCTTCTGGCCGAGGAACGCATCCTGGAAGGCGTTGGAGTCGATGCCGGGAAGCGGAATGTAGGTGCCAAGGCGGAAAATGACCAGCGCGCCAAGCGTGAACCAGATGCGCTTCTTGAGTTCGTCAGCCTTGCCGAAGGCGGCCCAGTTGATATTGGCTGCAAGCTGTTCGGCTGCCGAGGCCATTGTTTCGCTCCGGGCGGCGCGCAGCGCCGTGTTTCGAATGGTGGTTCAAGCTGCGCAGTCAAACCGCTTGGGTTTAACTGCGCCGCCCGATCCATATGGTCAGCCCGCCGCGATTTGTCACTACCCTCGGGTGCGACAATCAGGCCTGCGCGGATTCGCTCGCGGCTGCAGCTTGCTCTCTCAACACCTTGACGCTGCCGCCGGCCTTTTCGATGGCGGCGACGGCGCTCTTCGAGGCGCCCAGCACTTCAAACGACAGTTTGGACTTGAGTTCGCCCTTGCCGAGAATCTTGACGCCGTCGCGCTCGCGAGCGCAGACGCCAGCCTTGACCAGAGCCTCGATCGTCACAGCGTGCTTGGCGTCGAGCTTGCCCGCGTCGATAGCCAACTGGACGCGGCCAATGTTGACTTCGTTGATGTCGCTGGCGCCTGGATTGGTGAAGCCGCGCTTGGGCAAGCGGCGATGCAGCGGCATCTGGCCGCCTTCAAAGCCCTTGATGCGCACGCCAGAACGCGCCGTCTGGCCCTTGCCGCCGCGGCCCGCCTGCTTGCCTTTGCCCGAACCGATGCCGCGCCCGACGCGGGTGCGCGCCTGCGAGGAACCCGGATTGTCGCTAATGCCGTTGAGTTTCATGTTTTGATCCTCACTGGCCGTCGACGACGCGGATGAGATGCGCGACCTTGGCGATCATGCCGCGAATGGCCGGCGTATCTTCGAGCGTCGAGCGGCGGCCAATCTTGTTCAGGCCAAGGCCAACCAGCGTCTGGCGCTGGTCAAGCCGGCGACCCGTCGCGCTGGTGGTCTGTTCGAGCGTGACTTTTTTCTGAGCGGTCATTGTGGCCTCCCCGATCACGAATCTGAAGCGTCGGCTTCAACGCCAACGCGGCGCGCCTGAAGCGTCGAAACTTTGATGTTGCGGCGCTGGGCGACCGAGCGCGGGCTGTCCTCGCGGGCCAGAGCATCGAACGTCGCGCGAACCATGTTGTAGGGGTTCGACGAACCCTGGCTCTTGGCGACCACGTCATGCACGCCGAGCGATTCGAACACCGCGCGCATCGGGCCGCCAGCGATGATGCCGGTTCCGGCCGGCGCCGCGCGCAGGATGACCTTGCCGGCGCCGTGGCGGCCGTGCACGTCGTGATGCAGCGTGCGGCCTTCGCGCAGCGGCACGCGAACGACGCCGCGCTTGGCGGCTTCCGTCGCCTTGCGGATCGCCTCGGGCACTTCACGCGCCTTGCCGTGACCAAAGCCAACGCGGCCCTTCTGGTCGCCGACAACCACGAGAGCGGCAAAGCCGAAGCGGCGTCCGCCCTTCACGACCTTGGCGACGCGATTGATATGGACGAGACGATCGACGAATTCGCTGTCGCGATCCTCCCGGTTGTGATCGCGGCCACGGCCGCCTTCTCTTTCACCCGCCATAAGTTTTCTCTTCCGTCACTTGCGCGGCGCGCTTGAGGGCGCCGCTCGCTTCGTTCGATTTAGAAATCGAGACCGCCCTCGCGAGCGCCCTCGGCGAGCGCCTTGACGCGCCCGTGGTACATATAACCGCCGCGGTCGAACACGACCTTGTCGACGCCGGCCTTCTTGGCGCGCTCGGCGATTTCCTTGCCGATGCGGTGGGCCGCCTCGACAGTCGCGCCGGTTTTAAGCGCTTCGCGCATCAGCTTTTCAAGCGTCGAGGCGGAGGCAACCGTCACCCCCTTCTCGTCGTCGATGACTTGCGCGTAGATCTGCTTGGACGAACGGAACACGCTGAGGCGCGGGCGCCCGTAAGCATGAGCGGCGATGGTGCGGCGAATGCGCGCCTTGCGCCGGTCGGTCGATTTGTTGGACTTGGCCATGATGGCGCCCCTTACTTCTTCTTGCCTTCCTTGCGGAAGATGAATTCGCCAGCATATTTCACGCCCTTGCCCTTGTAGGGCTCGGGACCGCGATAAGCGCGGATTTCCGCGGCGACCTGGCCAACCTGGCGCTTGTCGATGCCCGCGATGGTGATTTCCGTTGGCTTGGGCGTTACGATCGTCACGCCGGCCGGGATCGGATAGACCTCGTCGTGGCTGAACCCGAGCGAGAGCTGCAGGTTCTTGCCAGCGACCGCCGCCTTGTAACCGACGCCGTTGATCTCGAGCTTTTTCTCGAAACCCTTGGTGACGCCGGCGACAAGATTCTGGATCATCGAGCGCGACATGCCCCACATGGCTCTGGCGCGTTTGCTATCGCCATGCGGATCGACGCTGATCAGATTTCCCTCGATCTTGACGGTGACGTCCTCGGGGGCCGTAAACTTCAGTTCACCCTTGGCGCCTTTGACGGCGACAGTCTGGCCATCCAGCTTGGCGGTGACGCCAGCGGGGACAGATACGGGCTTTTTGCCGATACGAGACATAAGCTTTTTCCAAATGTTGGCTGGTCAGAAGACCTTGCACAGGACTTCGCCGCCGACGTTGTTTTCGCGCGCTGCATGGTCCGCCATCACGCCCTTGGGCGTTGAGATGATGGAGACGCCCAAACCGTTGGCGACGCGCGGCAGAGCGTCGACGGCGGCATAGACGCGGCGGCCGGGCTTCGACACGCGCTCGATCTGACGAATGACCGGTTCGGCGTCGAAATACTTGAGTTCGATTTCGAACTCGGTGCGCCCGTTGCCGTGCTCGGTCGTCGAATAACCG
>JAYUFK010000041.1:0-43588 GCA_043739325.1 Methylocapsa sp.
GCTCTTCCGGCGCTATCTCGAGCTTGGCAGCGTCGTGCGGCTCAAGGCGGCCCTCGACCAGGAGGATGTCCATTTGCCGGTTCGAACAGCCGGGACTACGAAGAAGACCGGCGGCGGGCTGATCAGCCGCGGCCATCTCTATCACATCCTGTCGAACCCGATCTATGTCGGACGGCTGCGCCACAAGGCGCAGATCCATGAAGGCTTGCATGAAGCAATCGTCGACGAGGAAATCTGGGATCGGGTCCAGCGCCGACTTGCGGATCAAACGCGGACCACAAAGGCAGTCAGCCAGGATGGAGATTCTCACTCTTTTCTTGTAGGAAAGCTCTATGACGATCGCGGCAACCGGATGACGCCGAGCTTTGCAGCAAAGGGCGCACGTCGATGGCGTTATTATATCTCGCAGGCAATACTTAAAGGGCACAAGCAAGATGCCGGATCGGTCACCCGCGTTCCGGCGGAGGTGATCGAGAGAAAAGTGTCGGATGCGCTCACGATCATTCTGGCGTCGCCGGACCTCGGCGTTCCCGGCAGGGCGATCAGTTCCGTCGTAGCGATGAGCGGCCTGCGCCAAAAGCGAAGCAATGACGAACTTTGCAGCGCCGTCGAACGGGTCATTGTTGGCGCTAGGGAGATCGAGATCCGGCTCGGCGACACAATAGCATCCGCGGGACACGATTGCACTGTTTCCATTCCCTGGACACGGCCATCGCCGCGTCGGCGCCGCGAAATCATCCAAGGCGAAGGGGAGCCTTCCTCACCAATCCGCCCAATGCGGGTCAGGGCGCGCACTGTGTTCGTCGAGGCCCTCCGCAACGCCCATCGCTGGCTTGACGAACTGACGCGAGATTCGGTCGCTACCATCGAATCGCTTGCCGCCCGCGAGGGCAAGAGCGAACGTTCCATTCGCATGACTCTGTCGCTGGCGTTTGTCGCGCCGCCCATCGTCGCCGCAGCGATCGACGGCCGCTTGCCGCGCGGGTTTGGCGTCAAGCGCCTGATGGATTTGCCGATGGCCTGGTCCGCGCAATGGACGGCCATTGGCCTCAAGGCGCCGGCTCAGATCTGATCTGAACTCGGCCGCGCCACGCCAACAATCCTCACGGCACATTCACCGCCCCGCCGATGCTGCCGCGGCGTCTTCGCGGGGCTTTCGATGAGGCGCCATCTACCGTTTGGGAAACGGAATTATGCGGCCAGAGACCGAGGGGCATTTTGCGCCGTTCAGAGCGAGAGAAACCGTGAAATGCCGATCGCAGACTGCGATACGCCCGCACAAGCCATTGAAATGTCGGCGGAGTCTCGCAACCCGGAAACCGCCCCGGTTATCGCGGACTGGGTGGTGGGCGATGCAGGGTTCGAACCTGCGACCCCTCCCGTGTGAAGGGAGTGCTCTACCGCTGAGCTAATCGCCCGACGCCGTGGGCCGCATCGTTTACGGCGGTGGCGGCGGGCAAGTCAAGGAGCGGGGGCGTGGGCTGGCGCGTGGATCGCCGCGACCGCATTCCACAATTCGTCAAAATGACTGATGACCCTGTCAGGGTTGAGATCGGCGATCGGGACGTCGGTATAGCCGAAATCGACGGCGATGACCGGCACGCCGGCGGCGCGGGCGGTGTCGATATCGGTGCGCGAATCCCCGACCATAATGGCGTGGCCAAGCGCGCCGCCGGCGCTGGCGATCGTCTCGATCAACGGCTTCGGGTTCGGCTTGGCGACGCCAAACGTGTCCTGGCCGCAGATGAAAGCAAAGCGGCCGGCGATGCCCAGTTTGTTCAACAGCAGATGCGAGGAATGTTCGAGCTTGTTGGTGCAGACGGCGAGGCGATAGCCGGAAGCGGCGGCGCGGTCGAGCGCATCGACGACGCCGGGAAACAGCCACGAATTGTCGGCGATATGGGCGTTGTAATGCGCGAGGAAGTCTTCGAACAACGCTTGATGCTTGTCCGCCGACAGATCGCGCCCCGCCTTGGCGAAACCGCGCGCGATCAGCGCCTTGCCGCCCGCGCCGAGCATCGAGCGGGCGCTTTCCAGCGGCACGGGCTCAAGGCCTTCCCGCGCGAGAATAACGTTGAGCGTTCCCATCAAATCGCCGGCGGTTTCGGCCAGCGTGCCATCGAGATCGAAGACGAGGGTGGGGGCGAGGTTTGTCACGAGCTTGAACCGCCCGCCCCGTCATTGCGAGCAACGCGAAGCAATCCAGCCTCAGGGGACAAAACGTGATTTTCGGCGCGCGTCGCAGCTGCGCGCACGCGGCCCAAGTCTGGATTGCTTCGCTTTGCTCGCAATGACGGAGACATCTTGGATTCTCTGGTGAAAGGGTCACAAAGCCGGCTGGTTAGGCGATTGGCGGCGGGCGTTCAAGGAGCGAGGGCGAAATCACCAAAACCCCGGCTCCGCCGCCGCCAGCTTCCCGCCAATCCGCACCGGCGCGATTCTTCGCGCCAGCCCGTCCGCCCCCGTCTCCACCGCGACGCCGCACAGCGTCGCCGCGCCGAGCGCTGGCTCCAGCCGGCCCGACGGGATCTTGGTGGTGAAGCGGCGCAGCGGCTCCTGCTTGTCCATGCCGATGACGGAATCATAGTCGCCGGTCATGCCCGCATCCGAAATGAAAGCCGTCCCGCCCGACAGGATGCGATGATCAGCGGTGGGCGTGTGCGTGTGCGTGCCGACGACAAGGCTGACACGGCCGTCGACGAAATGACCGAAGGCCTGTTTCTCGCTCGTTGCCTCGGCGTGAAAATCCACGATCGAGACGTCGCAACCGGCGCCAAGCGGGTAGGCGGCGAGCTCGTGCTCGATGCGGGCGAAGGGGTCGTCGAGCGCATCCATATAGATGCGGCCCATCATGTTGACGACGAGCACTTTGGCGCCGCCGCGCGCCTCAATCAGAGCCGCGCCGCGTCCTGGCGTTCCCTTGGGGAAATTGGCGGGGCGGATCAGGCGGGGCTGGCGCTCGATATAGACAAGCGCCTCGCGCTGATCGAACGAGTGATTGCCGAGGGTGATCGCATCGGCGCCGGCGTCGATAAATTCCTCGCAGATCGCCTCGGTGATGCCAAACCCGCCAGCGGCGTTCTCGCCGTTGACGACGACGAAATCCAGCGCCCATTTCGCCCGCAGCAACGGCAGTTGTTCAAGCAGGATGGCGCGACCGGCGCGGCCGACGACATCGCCGACGAACAGCAGGCGCATCAGGCGGTCCGGCAGTCGATCAATTCGCGCTCCGTCAGGACATAATCGAGCCGCTGGTCGTGCGCTTCATCGGGCAGGACCGGTATTTCGCAAGCGCCATAGGCGACGCCGATCGCGGTGATGCCGCCGATGGCGCGCAGACGCTCGAGTGTGTGGTCGTAGTGGCCGGCGCCGTAGCCGATGCGATGGCCGCGCCGGTCGAAACAGGCGAGCGGCACGAACATCAGATCGGGATCGCATGCGCCGGCGTTGGCCGGCGGCTCGGGAATGTTCATCTGGCCCGGAATCGTCGGCTCGCCCGGCTTCCATTGCCTGAAGATCAACGGCGCGCCGCGCGCCCCGGTGATCGGCAGTAGGGTGCGAAATCCGTGTTCGGCCAGGGCGTCGAGCAACGCCAGCGTGTCCGGCTCATCGCGGATCGGGTAATAGGCGGAGACGGCGGCGGCGTGAAGGCGCTGCGCCATTTCCAACCCAAAACGCGCCAGCCGGGCGGAGAATTGCGCGCGTATGTGCGGCTCGACCTCGCCGCGCCGCGCCAGCGCCTCCCGGCGCAGGCTGTTCTTGTCGGCGGCGGGGGGAAACGACATTCAGGTGGGAATCCGTAGAGAAAAGCGCGGGGCCGCAAAAGCCGTTGGATGGTAATCCCGGGCGCCTACATAAGTAGGTGGGCGCCGTGTACCCAAGCCCACGGGCAAGGACAGGGACAGCTCCCATAGGGATCGTATGGCCCCGGGGATAAGTGTCCTGACGGGCCCCGCAGCTCCGCAAGGGTATATGTAGGCGCGCCGCCTACAAAACGCCAGCCCGATTCGCGCCGACGCCGGTTGATGAATAGAATCAGGCCGTGAAATAAAATCGCGAGAGTTTGGATATGGCCTTCTCGGTCAGGAACAAAGCCACCGATAGCGCCGTGCGCCGTTTGGCGAAGCTCAAGAATAAAAGTCTCACAGACACAATCCATGAGGCGGTCGAGAACGAGTATCGCCGCATTCGCGGCGAGGCGCCGTTGATCGACCGGCTGGAAGCCATTTCGGCGCGCTATCGCGAGTTTCCGGAAACAGGCCTCGCTGCGGATAAAGCGTCTTTTGACGAGTTGTCGGGAGATCAGCCGTGATCAAGGCGTCCGCGCATCCCTTGCAGGCGCGTCGAATATTGCGGCATCGCCACCGCCAAGGCCAATGACATCGATCCTCCCGTCCGCCAATTGCAGGTGAGCCTGCCAACCCTCGAAACCCGCAGAATTGTTGAAAATGTCGAGACGAAAGTCCTCGTCGAATTGCACGCAAATATCGGCGGTTTGGCGATCGACAGTGGCGGATGCGACGCGCCTGCCGGCGAGCAAACCATTCGTGCGAGCCTCGCCGCAAATTGGCTGCGGATGGCCGAACTTCTGACCATCGTCCTTGTCGGCGTGCACGATCCGCCCCTTATGAACCAGACGCCACGGCGCGCTCACTCGGATCCAACATTCGTCACCAAAGCGGAAGAGCCAGGAAAATTCTTCGCGTTCAAGGGTGCAATTCCGCCCGCTCAACGCGTGTTCGAATTTATTGAGAGGATCGTCAGACACGGCAAAAACATGACACAGGCGGAGATTATCGACAACATTTGAAGTTTGTTGCCCCCGATTGAATTGCTGAAACGTCGATGAATGCGGCGCGCCGTCTTGGGCGGGCTGATATCTGCCGGCGTCGTTACTAACGGGGGCGGAATTAGCCGTTCACTCCTAGCAAAGCTTTTATGTTATATCCTCCGCCATGGACAAACACGACATCATCGCCCGGTTGCGGGAGAACGAGGCAGCTCTGCGGGCGCGGGGCGTGGCGCATGCCGCGCTGTTTGGCTCGCGGGCAAGGGGCGACGATCGGCCTGACAGCGACATCGACATCATGATCGAGATTGAGCCGGAAGCGATCGACGACGTGTATGCCTACGTCGGCCTCAAATCCTACATCGCTGAGCTTTTTTCTGAGCCGGTCGATGTGGTCAGTCGCGAGTTTCTCAAGCCCTATGTCCGCCCTCCGGCGGAGGCCGATGCCGTCTATGCCTTCTAGAACAAGCGGCGAACCTCACCTTTTCCACATCCGCGACAATATTCTTCTTGCCCGAGATTTTGTGCAGGGCATGACCTATCAGACATTCTGCGACAATACCGTTGTATTTTATGCCGTAACGCGATGTCTCGAAATTATCTCCGAGGCGTCACGTCGGATTCCAGCCGAAATGAAGGCGCGACACCCTGATATTCCATGGACGGATATCGCTGGAGCCGGGAACGTGTATCGGCATGACTATGAGGATGTGCAGCATCGGCTCGTTTGGGGCGTCGTCAATAATCGTTTTCCCGCCTTGTTGGCATTTGTCGAATATGCGCTTCGCCGAATTGAAGACGGCCAGTAGCCGAAGCTTCAAGAGCGGTTCGAGGGCTTTTTGGAACGAGGGCAATCAACATCCGCCTTGCCGCGCCGCCCCCCTGAAACTATGGTGCGCCGCGCTCTCCAGAGCCAGGCGCCGCACACAAGGAACCTCTCCCCCATGCCCTTCATCGCCGACGCCCTTTCACGCGTAAAGCCTTCCGCCACGATCGCCGTGACGCAGAAAGCCCGCGATCTGAAAGCGCAGGGGCGCAATATCATTTCGCTGTCTGTCGGCGAGCCGGATTTCGATACGCCCGACAACATCAAGCAGGCGGCCATCGCGGCGATCGAGCGCGGCGAGACGAAATATCCGCCGGTGCTCGGCATCATGCCGTTGCGCGAGGCGATCGCGGCAAAATTCAAGCGCGAGAACGGGCTGGAGTACAAGGCGAGCCAGACCATCGTCGGCACTGGCGGCAAGCAGATTCTCTACAATGCGTTCCTCTGCACGATGAACAAGGGCGACGAGGTCATCATCCCCACGCCCTACTGGGTCAGCTATCCCGACATGGTGCTGATCAATGGCGGCGAGCCGGTGTTCGCGCCCACGAGTATCGAGAATGGTTTCAAGCTGCAGGCGGCCGACCTCGAGCGCGCCATCACGCCGCGCACTAAATGGGTGATCCTGAACTCGCCGTCCAACCCGTCGGGCGCGGCCTACACGCGTGGCGAACTCAAGGCGCTGACCGAAGTGCTGACGCGCCATCCCCATGTCTGGGTGCTCACCGACGACATGTACGAGCATCTCGTCTATGGCGACTTCGTTTTCACCACGCCGGCGCAGATCGAACCGGCTTTGTACGAGCGCACGCTCACAATGAACGGCGTGTCGAAGGCTTACGCGATGACCGGCTGGCGCATCGGCTATGGCGCGGGGCCGGCGCAGCTTATCAAGGCGATGGACATGGTGCAGGGCCAGCAGACTTCGGGCGCCTGCACGATCGCGCAATGGGCCTCGGTCGAGGCGCTCAACGGTCCGCAGGATTTTATTCCGGTGCGGCGCAAGGCGTTCGAGGAGCGGCGCGATCTTGTCGTGTCGATGCTGAACCAGGCGCAGCATCTCAAATGCCCCTCGCCGGAAGGCGCGTTCTACGTCTATCCCTCCTGCGCCGGAGCGATCGGCAGACAAGCGCCGTCCGGCAAGGTCATCGCCACCGACGAGGATTTCGTCGGCGAGTTGCTGGAGGCGGAAGGCGTCGCCGTCGTACACGGATCGGCGTTCGGCCTTGGCCCGAACTTCCGCATTTCCTACGCGACTTCGCTGGGCGTTCTGGAAGACGCGTGCCGCAAGATCCAGCGGTTTACGGCCTCGCTGCGGTAATGCGGTCCGCGCCCCAGGCCCGGATCGCGCCGAGCCAGAAGGCCGCGACCAGATAGCCCGCGAGTACGTCGGTGGGGTTATGCACGCCGAGGTAGATGCGCGAAAATCCGATCGCGGCGATTAGCGCGATAGATGTGGCCCACAGCGTCGCGCGCACTGAGCGTTGTTGCGCGCGCGCGGCGAGCCGCCACGCAACAGCGCCATAGAAGCAAGCCGAAAACAGCGCATGGCCGCTCGGAAAGCTGAATGTCTCGGGTGACGCGATGCCGAAGAAGGGCTCCGGCCTTGCCCGATGAAAAGCGAGCTTCAGCCCGTTCTCCAGCACGATCGCGCCACCCATCGTCAGCGCCAGCAGCCACGCCGAGCCGCGCTGCTTCGTCAAGTAGAAGCCGGCGAAACCGGCCAGGAATAACGCGCCGATGATCGCGACGGAGCCCAGCGCCGTGACGATAAGCATCGCATCCGTCAGCCCGGCGGAAGCCCATGCATGAACGGTGGCGCGAACCTGCGAGTCGAATTCGCTCGCGCCGCCGGTGACGACGATTGCGGCGAGCGCCGCGAAAAGAACGAGCGATGCCAAAGGCAATACGATGAGCGCTTTCGATCCGCCGCGCGCCGGAAGGTGGGAGGCGTCTGTCATTACGCGGTCGCCGCATGGTTTGGCTGATCGCCGCGCCAGGCTTTGCCGATGCGCCGAAATTCGCGCGATGTGGCAACGCCGAACGTTCCGCGCCGCGCGTCATAGGCGAGGCTGTCGACGCCGACATGCGCACCCTCGACGCGGATCATATTGAACGCATTGAGCTCGCCGCGCTGGCGCGTCGAGGTGGCGGTGCCCGCCTGCACCAGCAGGATCGAGCGGTCCAACGGGTCGTAGCGACTGGCGCTGTCCACCGCCTCGCTGCGATGCAGATGGCCGGAAAGGATCATGTCGACGCGGACTTGCGCAAAGCCCGCCATCGCCATCCGGGCGCGCCCGATCACGCTCGCGGGCGCGCTGCGCTCGCTGAAATCGAAGGGATGATGGGTAACGACGATGCGGGTCACATCGTCGCCGCAAGCCTGCAGCCGCGATGCCCCTCGCGCCACCTGGCTGCGGTTGATGCGGCCCGCCTTGAACGTGTTCGAGCGGGCGGTGTTGACGCCGAGCACGGCGATTTCCTCATCGGCGAAGAACGGTTCGAGATCGTCGCAGATGAAGCGGCGGTATCCGCTCAACGGCGTCAGCCAACGGCTGAGAAAATCATAGAGCGGCACATCGTGGTTGCCGGGGACGACGATCTGCGGGCGCGGCAGCTTGGCGAGGAAGTCGCGTGCTTGCTGGAACTCGCGGGCGCGGGCGCGTTGCGTCAGATCGCCGGAGACGACGACAAGATGCGGCTTCCGGGCGGCCAGCGTCGCCACAAGCGGAGCCAGCACCGCCTCATCAATGCGGCCGAAATGCAGATCCGAGAGATGCGCGATGAGACGCAAGCGCGGCGCTCCTTATGTTGCCGCAGGTTTAGCGGCTGGCGCCATGACGCGCAACGCGCCGGGACGAATTTTGAAATGCAGCGGCGAAGTCATGCGCGTGACTTCGCCATCGGTGGCGACATCGACGCGTTTGCGCCGCGTCTCGATCCAGCATTCCCTCGCCTCGAAGGAATCGACAGTGCGGTCGCCGCGCCGGCCGAGCAGCGTCCGCAGCGCCAACATGATCAAGCCGCCGAGGCCTTGCGATGGCGCGAGGTAGAGCCAGAGCCGCCCCCCATCCATTCTCTCGCGCGTGCCGATATTCCAGCCCACGGTGCGATACTGGTTGGCGCCGATGAAGACAAACGGCGTCGAGAGAATCCTGACTCCCTCGCCGCTCGATTCGAGCCGCACATGAATCCGCGAATAGCGAAACAGCACAAAGCCGATCGCCCGGACAAACGCCATCGTCTTGCCAGCGCCGCCGCCTTGCAGGCGCTCCCGCATCCTGACGAGGCGGGGGTAGATCCCGAGGCTGGAATTGTTGACGAAGACGCGCTCGTTGACCGCGCCAATATCGACGCGCCGCATCTGGCCGTGGACGATCGCATCGACCGCTTCCTCCAGGCCAAGCGGAATTGCGAGGTCCTTGGCGAAGTGATTGAGAGTGCCCATCGGCAGCACGCCTAGAATAATGTCGGTGCCCGCCACGGCGGCGGCGATGCAATTGATCGTCCCGTCGCCGCCGCCCGCCACGATGATCGATGGCGCTTGAGAGGCCGCGCTTCGCGCCAGTTCGGCAAGGTTGTCGGCTTGCGCCGTCCAGACAAGGGCGGGCGCGTTTCGCGCCGCGAACATTGCGCCGACGCGATCGGCGGCCTTCTCCTTCGTATCCGGTCCAGCCGCGCCGTTGATGATGCAGATGATGGCTGGCTTGTTTGACGGCGAAAGAGGGGACATCCGAGCGCCCCTTTCGGACGAGAGAACAGGCCGGCCTAGTTAGCCGAAATTCCGGGAAGCGCCACGCCGAACGCCTGTAGCAGCAACACCGCGTTGAGGGCCAGGATCGCCGCGCCGCCGACAATCGCCGCGGCGTCGGTCCAACGGCCGTTGGCGTATGCGCCCATCAATTTCTTGTTGCGGGTCAGCAGGATCAGCGGGATCAGCGGCGCCGGCAGGGCGAGGCTGAGGATCACCTGACTGATGACGATGCCGTTGGTGGCGTTGAGGCCCCAAGCGGCGAAGATCAGCGCCGGAATCATCGTGACGAGACGGCGCGCGATGAGCGGAATGCGCCACTCGATAAACCCCTGCATGACGAGCTGTCCGGCCATCGTGCCGACAACCGAGCTCGACAGACCCGAGCAGAGCAGCGCGACCAGAAAAGCGCCCGCCGCCGCCGGCCCGAGCAGCGGCGACAGCGTCGACCAGGCGGTCTCGATCTCCGCCACATCGCTGTGGCCGGCATGAAACGCGCTCGCGGCCATCATTACCATCGCCATGTTGACGAGGCCGGCGAGGGTCAGCGCGAAAATCACTTCATAGTTTGAATAGCGCAAAATCTTGCGCCGCTCGCTGTCATCGCGCGCCGGCGCACGGTCCTGCATCAGGCCGGAATGCAGATAGAGCGCATGCGGCATCAGCGTCGCGCCGATGATGCCGACCGAGAGCGTCAGCGCATTGGCGTCCGGCAATTGCGGCTTGAGCGTACCGAGCGCCGCCGCGCCCCAATCGACGGGCGCGATGAACAATTCGACGAGATAGCAAAGCCCGATGGCGCTCACCAACCCGCCGATGATCAGCTCCATCGGGCGGAAGCCGCGCTGCTGGACCGTGAGCAGGCCATAGGTCAGAACCGCCGCGATCAGCATCCCGACGAAGAGCGAGCAATGCAACAGCAGCAACAAGCCGATCGCCGCGCCCAGAAACTCCGCCAGATCCGTCGCCATCGCGGCGATCTCGCTCACCGCCCAGAGGAACCAAACCAGCGGGCGCGGATAGAGCTCGCGGCAGAGCTCGGCGAGATTGCGCCCGGTGACGATGCCGAGCTTGGCCGAGAGCGCCTGAAACAGCATCGCGACCACATTGGCCGCCAGCACCACCCACAGCAGCGCGTAACCGTAGCGCGCGCCGGCCTGAACGTTGGTGGCGAAATTGCCGGGGTCCATATAGGCGATCGAAACGATCACCGCCGGCCCGGCGAACAGCATCGGCCGGAACCGCCCGCCATTGCCGCTCAATGTGTCGCGGATGGCGTCGACCGTCCGGTCGCTCATGCCTCGTATGACTGTCGTGTCGCTCATATCGCCCCGTTTGCCTTGCCTGCATAATGTAGCATTGGCTACGGAGGGGTCAAGGGGGCGGGGTGGTCAAACAGATGTGATGGGGGGATGGAGCCCTTCTCCAACGAAGTTGGGGAAGGAGTTACGCAACCCTCGGCTGTCAACCCTCGGCTTGTTCTCACCGCGCCAAACGGCCATGATCGCGCGAGATGGGGCGATGACTGAATTGAATTTTACCGATCGAGAAGGCGTCGCTTCTTGGCTGCGCGAGCGAAACGGCGAGGGCTCGGCTATGATTGCCGCGCGGGCAGCGGTGCGTATGCTGCCGCTGTTGTCCCGATCCTCGACGAATTTGTCCCTGCGGGAATTCGCAGAGTGGTCGGGAACTGTGTTCGGCGCTATTTCAATGGCGTGGACAGCAGCAAGGTATCCGGCGCGCGCCTCTGAACTGGAGGCGCTCCAAGCCGCCTTTCGTCCCGCCCGGGTCGTCCGGTTAGCCACCACGGACGACGCGTGGGTCGCAGGGATGACTCATATGGCTGCTTACGCGGCTAGGACAGCGGGTGCTGCTGGCGGTGACGCCGCGGTAATTGTCAGTGCCGCTGTTGATGCAGTCGGGGCCGCTGTCGCGTCCGCGCAGGTCTGGGGAGCCACGCTTGGGGCCGACGCTTGGGAGGCGATCTCCGCCGATGCACAATTTGCTGACTTAAACAGCAGCTCGGCGGTCCTTTTCAATGAAAGGCTTTGGCTTGGAGAAATCCCTGAATGGACGAGCGCTGCGACGCGCGGGCTCCAAGCGACTTTACCCGAAGGTCAGAACTGGGATGTTTGGTTCCGCTGGTACGATGATCGCCTCGCGGGCCGCACGCACAACGAAGACTACGAACTTGCCTTCGCCACCGTGCCTGTCGAAGTCTGGGACCAAGGGGCAGCTGCGGTGAATAAGTGGATCAAGGAGCATTTGCCGCCGGAAGGTTTGCAGGGGGCGGGCGCGGTCTCGGGCATCGCGGGATTTAGCAATCCAAAGAAAGGTCTACAGGGCGCGGGCGCGAATTCGGGCGCTGGAGGGATGAGCAATCCAACGTTTGGGTTGCAGGGCGTAGGAGCGATCTCGGGAGCCGAACCACTTGGCCGTCTGCCGCAAGGTCTACGGGGCGCAGGAGCAGTGGGGAGTGCTGAGGGCTTGCCCGGTCAGGTTGACATACCTGCGCCACCTGACGCCGCAGCGATACCGAACCAATCGCGCAACGCGCTGCGATTTGACGGCGCCGACTCCGGCGCCATCGATCTCGCGCCGCTTGGCGAGTCGGGCGAGCATTTCCGGAAGGGAGCGGGGATCGCGGAGGACTACGCGGAACTGCTCGTCAAAGCGGAGGATGTGATCGACCTAGGTCCAAATCGCCTGGGGCGCGCGTCCCGGCCGCTCAACCGCTTCGCCAGCCTTCCACGGAATATCGACCAAGTTCGCGTCAAACTGTTTTGGTCACGTGCCAATACTTTGCGAATTATTTGGCAAGATCACGAGGAAGCCATCGGGGCTAGGTTGCAGAGCGCTGAGCCAGACGAACGGATTCTCGATGCCATCGTTGCATCTCATCTCAAGGACTGGGTCGAAACACTCAACGTTCTTATCGCGGGCGACGCGAGTTTGATGGAACTGGATTCGGTCCGCATTGGTCCAAAGGAAGCTGAGGCAGCTGAAAGGGAAATTCAGACGCTTGCGCCGTTTGTCGGCGAGGTCTCTACAAACAGCGACGCTGCCGCGCAAGTTGCTCAAGAGGTGCTGCTGGACCTTCTCCGCGACAAGCCTCCTCTAGGACCTAAGCTCGGCATTCGGCAGGCGATCGAGTTTACGGCGCGAACTTTTCTAAACCTCGTCATTGAAGTCGTTCGCCGGGCTTACGCGGCGACGAAATTCGCATTGGGAAAAGTCAAGGGCGAGATTGGCTTCGCAGGGAAAGGCGTCCGCGAAGGCATATACAGGGCGGGCGGCGCCGCGATTTTTGTCGAGCTCGTTACTCGCTTCGCTGGACCGTTGCACGCAATTGCGATGGATGCGTTTCACAATCCCAAACTTGCCGAAATAATTGATTGGATCGCGCGTTTCGGAATATGATCCATCCGTCCTTCGATCGCCCCTTTGCCTGAGCCGTGCTCGGCGTCAAGGTGACCTGCTACGCAGGTTGCTCGCAAACGCTCGCAAACCTTGACTCCTCCGCGCGGCCCAGGCCTCTGCTCACCACGGTCGTTGCTGACCAAACCGGCCCATTGGGCCGGCTTTGCGCAGCAACGGCCATGGAAGCAACTTGCCGCGTCGGAGCGGCGCGGTCACGCGAAGCGCCGCAGCGAAGCGTAGGACTCGCGAAGCGAGTTGACGGCGACGGGCCGATGTGGCCGGCGGCAACCCCGCCATCTATTTGATCTATCAAATAAAAATACGAATTATCGACAATTTCTGGACACACCCCTATTTCATGAGGATAATTCTCGCAAAGACCAATCTCGCGAAGAGGGGCATCGCCGACGAGCAACGCCATGTCGGCGTGCGGTCCTGCTCACAAGCGGACGAACTCCAGCTCCGCGCGGCCGTCGCTCAGAGGCCGAAACCAGGACAAAAACCTATACCCATTTCCCTGAAATCGCTCACTCCCCGTACACGCGCTTCACCCCCGCCGCACCTCAAAAAACGCCCTCAGCATCTCCGCCGCCTCGCTCTCCCTGATCCCGCCATAAACCTCCGGCGCGTGATGGCAGGTCGGCGATTGGAAGAAGCGCGGGCCGTTGTCGACGGCGCCGCCTTTGGGGTCGGGGGCGGCGTAATAGAGGCGGCGGATGCGGGCGAAGGAGAGCGCGCCGGCGCACATCGCGCAGGGCTCCAGCGTGACATAGAGGTCGCAGTCGATGAGGCGGAAATTGCCGAGCCTGCGCCCCGCCGCGCGCAGCGCGACAATCTCGGCATGGGCGGTCGGGTCGTTGTCGGCGATCGTCTGGTTGCCGGCGCTGACGATGATCGCGCCGTCGCGCGTCACCACTGCGCCGATTGGCGCTTCGCCGCGCGCGGCGGCGGCGCGGGCTTCTTCGAACGCGAGGCTCATCGGATCGTGTTTCATCACCCTTGCATCCACTCCCGCTTTGCCGCTCGACCTGCTAAGGCATGGCGCGAATTCTGGCGCAGCGCCAGAGCCAGCGCGCTGGGAAGCGCCCTAAAGGAAGAGCCATGATCGACAAGCCGGGGGAAGTTCGCGAGGGACAACGCATCGCCAAGGTGATGGCGCGCGCCGGACTATGCTCGCGGCGCGACGCCGAAGCGTGGATCGCGCAGGGACGGGTTTTCGTCAACGGCAAGAAGCTCGACAGCCCCGCCTACAACGTCAGCGAAAGCGACGAGGTGCGGGTCGATGGCAAGATTGTCGGCGCGCCCGAGCGCACGCGGCTGTTTCTCTACAACAAGCCGCGCGGGCTGGTGACGACGGCGCGGGACCCGGAAGGGCGCCCGACGATCTTCGAAAGTCTGCCCGAGGATTTGCCGCGCGTCGTCGCCGTGGGGCGGCTCGACATCAATACCGAAGGGCTGATCCTGCTGACCAATGATGGCGGGCTCGCGCGGGTCCTGGAACTTCCCGCCACCGCCTGGCTGCGGCGCTACCGCGTGCGCGCGCATGGCGAGGTGACGCAGGAAATGCTGGCGCCGCTCAGCGCGGGGATTAGCATCGACGGCGTCGACTATGCCGGCATCGAAGCCTCGCTGGAGCGCCAGCAGGGGTCGAACGTCTGGATCGCGATGGGTCTGCGCGAGGGCAAGAACCGCGAGATCAAGAAGGTGCTCGAGCATCTCGGTCTCGCGGTGAACCGGCTTATCCGCATTTCCTTCGGACCGTTCCAGCTTGGCGAACTTGGCGAGGGCGCAGTGGCGGAAATCCCCACCCGCATCCTGCGCGATCAGCTTGGCACGCGCCTCGCCAAGGCGGCGAACGTCGATTTTGAGGCGCCGATGGGTGTGCACGGCGCCGCCGCGCCAGTAGCGCCGCGCGGCGCGGCGCCAGCAGAGCGAAGGCCGCCAGCGCGCGAGGGGCGGAAACCGCCTCGTGATTTTGGCAAGCCCGCGCGGGATGGAGCGAGGCCGCCGCGCGGCGAGTTTGGGAAGCCTGTGCGCGGCGAATTCGGCAAGCCGCCGCGCGAAAGTTTTGAACAGCGCGAGGCGAAGGCCAAGGCCGATCCGAAGACCTCGTATGGCCCCAAGATGCGCAAGCACGTTTCCGTGCTGCGGGTCGAGCGCACGTTGGATCGCACGGGGCCGCGCAAACGCGTCGAGCGCGGCGCGACGGTCGATCGGCTGGGGCGCGAAATCAAAGTGGAGAGACTGCTGCCGGCCGCGCCCAAGCCGCCGTCTCGCGTGGGCAAGGGCGGCAAGCCGCCACGCGAGCGGGCGACGACGCGCAGCGCTGAGATGGCGCCAAAGCGTTTTGAAACATCAAAGCCGCGTGACGGCGAGCGCGTCGGCGCTGGCAAGGGGCGCGATCGCTCCGCCCCGCGCGGCGAGCGGTCGAGCGAAAAATTCGCGCCGCGCGGCGAGGCGCGGCCCGCCCGCACCGCCGCGCCCGGAATTCGCGAACGCCCGCCCTCGCGCGAGCCGCGCCCGTTCCGCGAAGCCAAGCCGTCGCGATCCGAACGCCCGCGCGATGATTCCGCGCCGCGCCGGGCTGGCAAGGACGAGGGCGGCAAGAAGCCGTTCTTTCGGCCGCGCCCACCCGGCGATCGCCCGTCTGGCGGCAAG
Organism: Methylocapsa sp.; assembly: GCA_043739325.1. GTDB lineage: Bacteria > Pseudomonadota > Alphaproteobacteria > Rhizobiales > Beijerinckiaceae > Roseiarcus. The sequence continues at coordinate 15,445 of JAYUFK010000041.1, forward strand.
TCGGATGGCAAGCCGCGCGGCGGAAAGCCGGGCGCCGGTCCGCGCCGCCCGCCCAAGGGGCGCTGATCGATGCGCATCGTCGCAGGGCGGCTGCGCGGCCGCGTTCTCAACGCGCCGGCTTCGCGCGCCATCCGCCCGACTTCGGAACGCCTGCGCGAGTCGATTTTCGACATTCTGACGCATCGCTATCCCCACTTGCTTGAGGGCGCCCGCGTTGTCGATCTCTTCGCCGGCTCCGGCGCGCTCGGCATCGAGGCGCTGTCGCGTGGCGCCAATTTCGCGCTGTTCGTCGACGATGGCGCCGAGGCGCGGGCGCTGCTGCGCGGCAATGTCGAGCAGCTCGGCCTCGGCGGCATCACGCGCATCTGGCGCGCCGATGCGACGAAGCTGGGCAAGGCGCCAGCCGGCGCGCCGTTCACGCTCGCCTTCCTCGATCCACCCTATGCGAAAGGCCTCGCCGCACCGGCGCTCGCCGCGCTTGCCGCCGGCGGCTGGCTCGCGCCCGGCGCGCTCTGCGTCGTCGAGGAGGCGGCAAAGGCCGAGATCGCGACACCGCCGGGGTTTGTCGTCGAGGACGAGCGGACTTATGGGGACGCGAAGATTGTGTTGCTGGAAGTTGGTGCGCCCCTTCGCCCGACTTGCGCGGAGAAGCAACTCTCATGATGCTTCCCTCGGTTGCGTGCGACGATCGTGGCGCTGACGGCCGCTGATTGGCGGCGTGCAAGTCCACCTTGTCCCCGCAAGCGGGGCGCGGGCGTTCTTGTCTTCGTTTAGCCGCAATTGCCTCCCCATTGGCCCCGTATTCACCTTTGCGGCTAAATGGGTTAGACCGCGCGCTCATCCCGAAGGGCTTTATTGAACGTGCAATATCTCTCGACGCGCGGCGAGGCGCCCAGCCTTGGCTTTTCCGACGCGCTGCTGGCCGGGCTCGCGCGGGACGGCGGCCTGTATCTCCCGCAGACGATTCCGGCTTTTTCCTCCCACGCGATCCGATCGCTGGCCGGGCTGCCCTATGCGCAAGCGGCGGCGCGGATCATGGCGCCCTATATCGGCGGGGATATCAGTGCGGCCGAACTGGCGGCGATGACCGGCGATGCCTATGCCGGGTTCCGCCACGCGGCCAAGGCGCCGCTGGTGCAGATCGACGACAATCTGTTCGTGCTCGAACTGTTCCACGGACCGACGCTCGCGTTCAAGGATTTCGCGATGCAGTTTCTGGCCAAGGCGATGAACTTCGTGCTGCAACAACGCGGCGCCCGCGCGACGATTGTCGGCGCGACTTCGGGCGATACCGGCGCCGCGGCGATCGAAGCGTTCGGCGGCCAGTCGCAGACCGATATTTTCATCCTCTATCCCAATGGCCGCGTTTCCGACGTGCAGCGCCGGCAAATGACCACCGTCAATCGGCCCAATGTTCACGCCATCGCGCTAGAAGGCTCGTTCGACGATTGTCAGGCGATCCTCAAGGGTTTGTTCAACGATCTGTCGTTTCGCGACAAGCTCGGGCTCAGCGGCGTGAACTCGATCAACTGGGCGCGCATCGTCGCGCAGATCGTCTATTTCCTGACCAGCGCGTTGAGCCTCGGCGCGCCCGAGCGGGCGGTTTCCTTCACCGTTCCCACTGGCAATTTCGGCGATATTCTTGCCGGTTATTATGCCAAACGGATGGGTCTGCCGGTCGAGCGTCTCGTCATCGCCACAAACGATAACGACATTCTGACGCGAACGCTGGTTGGTGGCGTTTGCAAGACGCGCGGGGTTGTCGCGACGCAATCGCCTTCGATGGATATTCAGGTCTCCTCGAATCTCGAGCGGCTATTGTTCGACGCCTATGGCCGCGACGCCCAAGCGATCCGCGCGCTGATGGCGTCGCTCGCGCAATCGGGCGAGTTCACCATCGCGCCGAAACCATTGAAGACGATCCGCGATGCGTTCGACGCGTATTCGACAAGCGAGCCGGCCTGCGCGGCTGAAATGACGCGGGTGTATCGCGACAGCGGCTGCATGCTCGATCCGCACACGGCAATTGGCGTCAGCGCCGCGCGCCGCGCGCTGGCGCAAAACCCCGCGACGCCGATGATCGTGCTGGGCACCGCGCATCCCGCCAAGTTCCCCGATGCGGTCGAGCGCGCGATCGGCAAGCGTCCGCCGCTGCCCGAGCATCTGCAAGACCTGATGCAGCGCGAGGAGCGTTTCACCGTGCTGGCGAATGATCGATCCGCCGTCGCGCGGTTCATTCAACAGACTGCCAGGGCCAGCGCATGAGCGTCGAACTCACCACGCTGCCGTCGGGATTGCGGGTCGTCACCGACGCGATGCCACATGTGAAAACCGCATCGCTGGGCGTGTTCGTCGGCGCCGGATCGCGCCACGAATTGGCGGCGGAACATGGCCTTTCGCACCTGCTCGAACACATGGCGTTCAAGGGCACGCGGCGGCGCAGCGCGCGCGATATCGCCGAGCAAATGGAAAATGCGGGGGGCGATCTCAACGCCGAAACCGGCGTCGAGCAAACAGCGTATTTCGCCCGCGTTCTCGCCGAGGACGCGCCGCTGGCGCTCGATATTCTCGCCGATATCCTCACCGACAGCCAGTTCGATGCGGCCGAACTGCAGCGCGAGAAGGGAGTCATTTTGCAGGAGATCGGCGCGGTCGAGGACGCGCCCGACGATCTGATCTTCGATCTCTTCACTTCGGCCGCCTGGCCGGATCAGCCGATCGGGCGCCCGATCCTTGGAACGCGCGACGGCGTCAGCGCGTTCGATCGTCAGGCGATAGACGATTATCTGCGCCGCCATTATCAGTCGGGCGCGGCGATCATCGCGGGCGCCGGCGCGCTGGAACATGCGCAGATCGTCGATCTGGCGGCGCGAAAGTTCGAGGCGCTGGGACGCTCGCCAGCGACTGTCGCCGAGGCGGCGACGTATCGCGGCGGCGAGGTTCTGGCCAAGCGGCCGCTCGGCCAGACGCATATCGTTGTCGGCTTCGAGGGCCGCGCCATTCACGCGCCCCAGCACGACGCGGCGCATGTCTTCGCGGCGGCGGCGGGCGGCGGCATGTCGTCGCGGCTGTTTCAGGAAGTGCGCGAAAAGCGCGGCCTCGCCTATTCGATCTATTCGTTTCACTGGGCCTATAGCGACGCCGGATTGTTCGGCTTCTACGGCGGATGCGCCGCCAAGGACGCGGGCGAATTGATGGCCGCGGCGCTCGATTGCCTTGCCGAGGCGTCGGAGAAAATGAGCGAAGAAGAAATCCAGCGCGCCAAGGCGCAGATGAAAGTCTCGATGTTGACGGCGCTCGAATCGTCGGGCGCGCGGGCGCAGCAACTGGCGCGTCAGATGCTCGTCTATGGCCGGCCCATCAGCCTTGACGAAATGGCCGCGCGCATCGATGCGATCAATGTCGAGGATGTGCGCAAGGCCGGCGCGGCGATGCTGAAGTCCGCGCCGACCGTGGCGGCGATCGGACGCGTCGGCAAGGTCCACGATCAGAGCCGCGTCGCCAAACGCCTCGGCGGGATTTGAGGCGCGCGATGGCGCTGTTTCGCCTCACCGCCGCCGCCGATCCAGCGCCCCTGCTGCGCGGTGACGGGATTTATCTGCGGCCCGCACGCAGCGCCGACTATGCCGCGTGGGCGCAGCTGCGCAGTGAGAGCCGGGATTTTCTGACGCCGTGGGAGCCGACCTGGCCCGACGACGATCTGACGCGTATCGCTTTCCGCCGGCGGCTGCGTCGGCAGAACGACGAAATGGCGCGCGATGAAGCGTTCTCGCTGCTGATTTTCTCCGAGGCGGCGAATGCTCTCATGGGCGGCATTACGATCGGCGGCATCCGGCGCGGCGTCGCGCAGGCGGCGACGCTGGGCTACTGGATGGGCGCGCAATTTGCCGGAAAGGGCACGATGACGCGCGCGGTCGCGGCGGTCGTTGCGTTCGGCTTTACGACGCTGCGCCTCAACCGGGTCGAGGCCGCCTGCATCCCCGAAAATCGCGCCTCGGCGGCTTTGTTGTTGAAGAACGGCTTTACCCAGGAAGGCTTTGCGCGCTCATATCTGCGCATCAATGGCGTATGGCGCGATCACCTGTTGTTCGCGTTCGTCGAAGGCGACGCGCCGCATGCGCCCGCGACCGGGAGCCGATCGATTGGCTGATCCATTGTTGCGGCGCACGCTTCAACTCGTTACCTGTCTTGGCCAGACTGAGGCGGCAGGTAGGGAGGCGGGCGGGTTGATTCGGCACTTGCTGCGCTTGCTGGCGCTGACGATCTGGATTGCGCTGGGCGCTCAAGTAGCGCTCGCCGTTCAGGTCGTGCGCGTGCCGCCCGACGTCGACGCCATCGATCTGGGCACGGCGGTCGATCACTACAGCGCGCAGGGCGACAAGCTGCAAGTCTCCACGGCGCCCAGCGCCGAGGGCATCGTTCGGCGCATCGAAGTGAGCGCGTTGCAGGCCGGCGGGCAGCCCGCATGGATCGTTTTCGCGCTGACCAACGACACTGACGAACAACTCGTGCGGCTGATCGTGGCGCCGCATTTTCGCCTCGTCGGCTCAGGCGTCGTCTGGCCCGACCTGGGCGCGTCGCGAATCACCACCATCACCGCGAGCCAGGGCAACGCGCCCGAGCGTGAGGACCATGTCGACGCGGACGTGTTCCGCCTGACGCTGGATCCCGGCTCGACGGTCACTTACGTCGCCGAATTGCGCACGCCGAACCTGCCGCAGATCTATCTGTGGGAGCCTGACGCGTATAAGGACAAGACGTCGAGCCTGACGCTGTATCAGGGCATTGTCATCGGCATCGCGGGGCTGCTGGCGCTGTTCCTGACGATGGTGTTCGTCGTGCGCGGCGCGCTGATCTTTCCCGCCGCGGCGGCGCTGGCATGGACGGTGTTCGCCTATGTCTGCATCGATTTCGGCTTCTGGCGAAAAATATTCGGCTTTGCGGACGAGGCCGAGCGCATCTGGCGCGCCGGAGCGGAAGCGACGCTCGGCGCGACGCTCATCATCTTCCTTTTCGCCTATCTCAATCTGCGCCGCTGGCATGTGCGCTTTTCCCATATCGCCATCGTCTGGTTCCTGTTGATGGCGGGCGTCGTCGCGCTGGCGATCTACAATGCCCCGGTCGCCGCCGGCGTCGCGCGAATCTCGATCGCCTCGGTTGCGGGCATCGGCTTCCTGCTCATCCTCAGCATGGCGGCGCGGGGCTTCGATCGCGCGGTGATGTTGATCCCCACATGGTTCGTCCTTGGCATATGGGTCGTCGCGACGGCGTTCACCGTGACCGGGCGCTTGACCAACGATCTGGTTTCGCCGGGCCTGATCGGCGGTCTCGTGCTGATCGTCATGCTGATCGGCTTCACGGTGATGCAGAACGCCTTTTCCGGCTCCAGCCTCGCCTATTCCGGCGTCGCCGACATGCAGCGCCGGGCTCTGGCGATGACGGGAAGCGGCGACGCGATCTTCGACTGGAACGTCGCGTCCGATCAGATCTATGTCAGCGGCGAAATCGAGAGCCAGCTTGGCGTCAAGCGCGGCGCGCTGGAAGGCCCGGCCTCCGCCTGGCTGGAGTTTTTGCATCCGCTCGATCGCGACCGCTATTCCGCTTCGCTCGACGGGTTGTTGCAGCAACGCTCCGGCCGCATCAATCACGACATCAGGCTGCGCGGCGCCGACGGGCACTATTTCTGGTTCGTCATGAAGGCGCGCCCGGTGGTCAACGCCGAGGGCGAAGTCATCCGCGTCGTCGGCGCGCTGACCGACGTGACCGAAATCAAGACCTCCGAAGAGCGCATGCTGCATGACGCGGTGCATGACAACCTGACGGGCTTGCCTAATAAGGAGTTGTTCTATGACCGGCTCGACACGGCGCTCGTCGGCGCGCAGCGTCCCGGCGCGCCGGTCCCCGCCGTGATGCTGATCGACGTCGACCGTTTCCGGCAGATCAACGCGGCTGTCGGCCCGTCCTTCGGCGATTCCGTGTTGCTCACCGTCGCGCGCCGTCTTGCCCGCAATCTGGTGCCCGGCGACACGCTGGCGCGCCTCACCGGCGACCGGTTTGGCGCGATCGTGCTGACCGATGGTTCTTCTGAAAAAATCGCTGGCTTTGTTGAGACGATCCGCAACCTGCTGGCGACGCCGATCAGCTTTGGCGATCGCGAAGTCCAGTTGACCGTGTCGATTGGCGCCGCGCTGTTCGACTCCAAGCTGCACGCCAAAGGCGGCGAATTGATTCGCGACTCCGAAATCGCGCTGGCGAACGCCAAGAAAGTAGGCGGTAATCACGCGCAATTCTTCGCTCCGGCGATGCGCGCGCAGCGCTCCGACAGGCTGTCGCTCGAGGCCGATCTGCGCCGCGCGCTTGAGCGCGGAGAAATTCAGGTGTTCTTCCAGCCGATCGTGCGGCTTGAAGATCGCACCGTCGCCGGCTTCGAGGCCTTGCTGCGCTGGCGCCATCCGCGCCTCGGTTTGCTTGGCCCCGCCGAGTTCACTTCGCTGGCCGAGGAAACCGGCATCATCGTCGATATCGGCGTCTTCGCGATGGAGAAAACCGCCAGGGAGCTCGCGGCATGGCAGAAGGCGCTGGAAGTCACGCCGCCGATCTTCGCCAGCATCAATGTTTCCTCGCGCCAGATGCTGCGTCACGATCTTCTCGCCGACGTCAAATCGGCGCTGACGCGCAATCAGGTGACGCGCGGCTCGCTGAAACTCGAGCTGACCGAAAGCCTGGTGATGGAGAACCCGGAATATGCGGCGCAGATGCTGCAGCGCATCCGCGAAATCGGCGCCGGCCTGACGCTCGATGATTTTGGCGCCGGCTATTCCTCGCTCGCCCATCTCGAGCGCTATCATTTCGATACGCTGAAGATCGATGCTTCGCTGGTGCGGCCCAACGGAACGGGCGGGCGCCCGGTGATCCTGCGCAGCGTCATCGCGATGGCGCACGATCTGGGCATGGATATCGTCACCGAGGGCGCGGAAACCGAATCGGACGCGGTCGAACTGTCGCAACTGGGCTGTGAATTCGCCCAAGGCGTGGCTTTCGGCCAGCCGATGACCTCCGCCGAGGCGCGGCGGCTGATGGGCGCGGAGCCGGCGTAGGCTGCAATCCTGTGAAGAACGGGGAGAACGATCGAGCCGGTGCTTCGTTGACGGCCCTTTTTGTGTCATTCCCGCGAAAGTGGGAACCCAGTCTAAGCCGCTGTTCTTGTTGCCGAGTCTGGATTCCCGCCTTCGCGAGAACGACAAAAGCATGATCCAGCCAAATTTGGCGGCGCGCTAGTTTCTTCTTGCCAAACCCGTCATCAGCTATGATCTCAGGCTCAGATGCGATTCTCTCCCGCCTTTCTTGACGAAATACGCGCGCGGCTGCCGGTTTCGGAAGTCGTGGGCAAGCGCGTCAAATTGCGCAAGCAGGGGCGCGAGTGGGCGGGCCTGTCGCCGTTCAACGCGGAAAAGACGCCGTCGTTCTTCGTCAACGACCAGAAGGGCTTTTATCACGACTTTTCATCCAACAAGCACGGCGACATCATCTCGTTTCTGATGGAAACTGAGGGCCTGAGCTTTCCCGAAGCCGTCGAGCGCCTTGCGGAAATGGCCGGGCTGCCTTTGCCCGCTGTCTCCAGTCAGGATGAGCAGCAGGAAAAGCGCCGGGCGACGCAGCATGAAGTGCTGGCTTTCGCGGCGCGCCATTTTGAGAAAACCCTCGCCGATAAGGCGGGCGCCAAGGCGCGCGCCTATCTCGCCTCGCGCGGCCTCGATGGCGATGTTCAGCGCGAATTTGGCCTCGGCTATGGCGCGCCCGACCGCTTCGCCCTGCGCGACGCGCTGGCGGAGCAGGGGGTCAGCGCCGAGGCGATGATCGAGGCGGGCTTACTGATCCACGGCGAGGACATCGCCGTGCCCTACGACCGCTTTCGCGACCGCGTGATGTTTCCCATTCACGACCGCTCCGGCCGCATCATCGCGTTTGGCGGGCGCGCGATGGAGAAGGACGCCAAGGCGAAGTACCTCAATTCGCCGGAGACGGAGCTGTTTCACAAAGGCTCCGTCCTTTTCAATCATCACCGCGCCCGCAAGGCCGCGCATGACAAGGGCGACGTGATCGTCGTCGAAGGCTATGTCGACGTGATCGCGATGAGCCGGGCCGGCTATCCGCAAACGGTCGCCCCGCTCGGCACGGCGCTGACCGGCGACCAATGCGCGCTGCTGTGGCGCATGGCCGACGAGCCGATCGTCTGCCTCGACGGCGACAAGGCTGGACAAAAGGCGGCGTATCGCGCCATCGATACGGCGCTGCCGCTGATTGGCGTCGGCAAGAGCCTGCGCTTCGCCACCTTGCCGGAGGGTCAGGACCCGGACGATCTCGCGCGCTCGGGCGGCGCGGCGGCGATTGCCGCTGTGTTGCAAGTCGCCAAACCGCTAGCGGAAATGCTTTTCCTGCGCGAAACCGACGGTCATGCGTTCGACACACCCGAACGGCGCGCCGGTCTGGAGCGGCGCCTCCGCGAACTCACCGATTTGATCGCCGACGAAACGTTGCGCCGCCATTACTGGCAGGACATGACGAGCCGACTATCGGCGCTGTTTGGCGCGGCAAAGCAGCAGGCAAACCGCCAGGGCGCGCGCGAGCGCGGCTTTTCCGGTCAGCGCCGGTCGCGGTTTGAGCCGCCGGGGCCGCGCATCGGCATCGCCGGGACGCCGCTGGCGAACGGCCAGGGATTGGCCCGGCGGCCCAAGAATGCGCCGCGCGAAATCATTATTCTGGCGGTGGCTTTGTGCCATCCCGATCTGCTCGACCGGCACATCGAGGAAATCGCCGCGCTGGAGTTCGCCAGCCGCGGTCTCGCGGCGTTGCGCGACCGGCTGGTCGGACTGGCTGGCGAGGCGCTGGAGAGCGGCGAAGCGCTGGCCAGGGCGCTTGAGGCGGCGGGGCAGGCGGCGGAGCGCACGCAAATTCTCGAACGCGCCGCGAATATGGCCGACTGGTGGGCGGTGCGCCCCGAAGCCGCACTTGATGACGCGGATCAAGTATTGCGGCAGACGTTGGCCTTGCATCGCAAGGCGTGGGCGCTAAATAAAGAGCTTAAACTGGCCGAAAAAGCTCTTGCGGAAAACCCGAACGAGCAAAATTTCGCAAGATTGCTGGACATTAAGCAGGTTTTGGCTGATCTGGCAGGCGCCGAAGCCGCTGTTGACGGGTTTGGCGCGCAATCGGGCCGCAGCAGCGCACCGGTTTAATCGGTCCGGCGCGGTTTGGTTAACGAGCGGTTAGGGGCCTCGGGCTGATTTAGGGGGAGCGAATCAGCAGGGTGTTGGGACAACGCTTTGCGGCGACGGGGCGGGGACGCCGCCGGGCGCCGCGTTTCGCGTGGTTTGTAACCGACGCACAGGAATTAACGTTTTGGCGGCGCTGAAACAGGCGGCGCCGTTCTTGGATAACTCGCGTCCGGCGCGGATGAATGGAGAGAGTTGATGGCGAAGAAAGACGAGCACAAGGCAGAAGGCGAGATTGTTGTTGTCGAGTCGTCCGACAGCCCGCTGCTCGATCTTACCGATGCCGCCGTCAAGCGCATGATCAAGGTCGCCAAGAAGCGCGGCTGGGTCACGCACGAAGAACTCAACGCGGTTCTGCCGTCGGAAGAAATCTCCTCCGACCAGATCGAGGACATGAACTCGATGCTCAATGAAATGGGCATCAACGTCGTCGACAACGAGGACGCCGAGGAAGCCGAAAAAGAGCCCGCCGAATCGCCTGAAGAAGAAGAGTCCGAAGGCGGCGAACTGACGGAATCCTCCGGCTCCAAGGCTGTCGCGACGCGCTCGTCGGAGCCTGCCGAGCGCACCGACGATCCAGTGCGCATGTATCTGCGCGAAATGGGCTCGGTCGAATTGCTGTCGCGCGAGGGCGAAATCGCCATCGCCAAACGCATCGAAGCGGGCCGCGAGGCGATGATCGCCGGTCTGTGCGAGAGCCCGCTGACGTTCCAGGCGATTATCATTTGGCGTGACGAACTCAACGACGGCAAGATCTTGCTGCGCGACATCATCGACCTTGAGGCGACTTACGCCGGGCCGGATGGCAAGAAGACCCCCAAGATCGACATGACCGCGCCGGGCGCCGCCGAACTCGTGGCGCAACGCGAGCGCGACCGTGTGGCTGCCCTGGCGCCCGCCACCGCGCCACAAACGCCGCCCGACGGTTTTGACGGCGAGACGCCGCCTTCAAGCGACAATTACGACGACGAGGACGATCTCGAAAATTCGGTGTCGCTCTCGGCGATGGAAGCCGAGCTCAAGCCCAAGGTGCTGGAGACATTCGATCGCATCGCCGACGCCTACAAGAAGCTGCGCCGTCTGCAGGACCAGAACGTCGAGAACAAGCTCAAGAACGAGACCTTGTCGCCGGCGCAGGAGCGCAAATACAAGTCGCTGAAGAAAGACATCGTCACCGACGTCAAATCGCTGTCGCTCAACCAGAACCGCATCGATGCGCTGGTCGAGCAGCTCTATGACATCAACAAACGGTTGATCGGGCTTGACGTTAAATTGATGCGGCTTGCCGAGACGCATCGCGTTTCGCGCGAGGACTTCCTCAAGAATTACCAGAATTCCGAGCTCGATCCCAAATGGGTCCTGCGCGTCTCGAAACTTGGCACCCGCGGCTGGAAAGATTTCATCGCCAAGGACAAGGTGACGATCAAGGAGCTGCGCTCCGAGATTCAGGCGCTGGCGACGGAAACTGGCCTCGAGATCCAGGAATTCCGCAAGCTCGTGCAGATGGTGCAGAAAGGCGAGCGCGAGGCGCGTCAGGCCAAGAAGGAAATGGTCGAGGCGAACCTGCGCCTCGTCATCTCCATCGCCAAGAAATACACCAATCGCGGCCTGCAGTTCCTCGATCTCATCCAGGAAGGCAACATCGGCCTGATGAAGGCGGTCGACAAATTCGAATATCGCCGCGGTTACAAGTTCTCGACCTACGCGACATGGTGGATTCGCCAGGCGATCACGCGCTCGATCGCCGATCAGGCGCGCACTATCCGCATCCCCGTGCATATGATCGAGACGATCAACAAGATCGTGCGCACTTCGCGCCAGATGCTGCACGAGATCGGCCGCGAGCCGACGCCGGAGGAATTGTCGGAAAAGCTCGCGATGCCGCTCGAAAAAGTGCGCAAGGTGCTGAAGATCGCCAAGGAGCCGATCTCGCTCGAAACGCCGATCGGCGACGAGGAAGATTCGCACTTAGGCGATTTCATCGAGGACAAGAACGCCATCCTGCCGATCGACGCGGCGATCCAGTCCAACTTGCGCGAGACGACGACGCGCGTGCTGGCCTCGCTGACGCCGCGCGAGGAACGCGTGCTGCGCATGCGCTTTGGCATCGGCATGAATACCGACCACACGCTGGAGGAAGTCGGCCAGCAGTTCTCGGTGACGCGCGAACGCATCAGGCAGATCGAGGCAAAGGCGCTGAGGAAGTTGAAGCATCCGAGCCGAAGCAGGAAGCTACGGAGCTTTTTGGATAATTGAAGTGGTAGGATCGTCGCTCGATGAATAATTAGACATGCTTCAATCGAGGGTGAGGCCGCGGGAACAACTTGTCGGTGCGTTCGCGGCGACTCTAGGTCCACCGCTAAAGTACCATTATGGCCAAGTTCACTACGGTTTTCGCTACGCAAAACCAGATGAGAGACTTTTTTGTCTATTGAAATGTTCGCGAGCAGTTAGCGCGCTAAACGCTTCGATAGTCTTGGCAAGGCATGGGTACCCTCAAGAAATTGCAGTATTGATCAGGACTCTTATAGAATGCACGACACATGTTAAATATGTTCTGAACGGTCGGCAATCAGACGGAGAATTGACAGCGGAAGTGAAGAAATACGTCCAGGGATATTTTTCGGACTTTGCCCGGAACACAGCGTCGGACTTTAAGCGCACCGATTTGAGGCAGGGCGCTGTCCACAACGCAATTGGCAAAGATCTCGAAAAGTTCGCCCTTGATGGAGTAGATCCATCGAAATTGCTTTCAAACTTCTATCTCACTTATTCGAATTACGTACACGCGAAATATCCGGAAGCCATGGATTTGTATGGAGGTATTCCTGGGCGATTCCATGTTTGCGGAATGTCAGGCACCCCCAAAGATAATGAGAATGTTCTGGCGATTGAGGCTTTTATAGACGATGTATCTAACACCCTGAAGTTGCTCATCTTACAGTTGAATTTGAAGCCCCTGTTATCGGAGAATAGGGCGCTACGAGAGTGGTACAACGGCCGCTAAATTTTGGGCGTATCCGATCGGCTTTCGACGCGCGCACTCCGGTCTTGCGAATATGTAGTTGCTCCGGTCCCTGCGCTCAGGTACCCGTCGCTGCCATGCGCAAATGCTTTTGCCCCTGCACGTGACGCACCTCCCACTCGATTCCCCCCGCCCCAAACTCGTCTTCATCGTCGCTGAAGACTGGTTCTTCGCGTCGCATTTCCTTGGCTTTGCCGGAGCGGCGCGGGCGGCGGGGCTGGAGGCGGTGGTCGTTACTCGGGTCGACAAGCACAAAAGCGTGCTGGAGGCGCATGGCTGCCGGGTTGTCGCGGTTCCCATCGCTCGCCGGGCGTTCGGGCCTCTCGCAATTGTCCGCGCGCTGCTGCAGTACCGCGCGATCCTGCGCGACGAGGGGCCGGAGATCGTGCATTGTATCGCGCTCAAGTCCGTCGTTCCGGGCGGCTTCGCGGCGCGGTTGGCGCGCGTTCCCGCGCTCGTGCTGGCGCCGACGGGGCTGGGCTTTCTGTGGACGGCGAGAGGGGCGAAGGCGCTAGTCGGGCGCATCGGCGTGCGCCTTGCGGTCTCCACGTTGGCGCTTGGCCACGGAACGCGCTTGCTGTTTGAAAACCGCGACGACCCAGGCGAGCTCGGGCTCAACGTCGAGGACTCAAAGCGTGTCCTGCTGGTTGGCGGCGCTGGAGTTTCCAGACAAGCATTTCCGCGACAACCTACGCCGCCGGGCGATCTCGTGCGTGTCGCGGTCGTGTCGCGGATGCTGCGATCGAAGGGCATCGTGGAAAGCGTCGAGGCGGTTTGCCTCGCGCGGGCAGCCGGCGTCAAAATCGTCCTCGACCTTTGGGGCGAACCCGATCCCTCGAACCTCGACTCGCTCACGACGCAAGAACTTTCGGCGCTGGTCAATCGGCCTGGCATTGCGTGGCGTGGCCGCAGCGAGGATGTCGCCGGCGTCTGGCGCGCCAGCCATATTGCGATGCTGCTCTCCTATCGCGAAGGCCTGCCGCGTTCGCTTGTTGAAGCCTCGGCGTCGGCACGCCCGATCGTTACGACGGACGCGCCAGGCTGCCGCGCCGTGGTGGATGATGGCGAACAAGGCTATCTCGTGCCGCCGCGCGATGCGCACGCGGCCGCGGCGGCGCTGGTCAAGCTCGCAAATGACCCTGTGGCGCGCCAGCGCATGGGCGAAAACGCGCGCCGCCGCTTCAAGACTGAATTCACCGATGAAGTTATCAATGCCAAGATCGAGGCGCTGTACCGCGCCTGTCTCGATCACAACGTGCGATAAATCGCCAACGCCAGGTCGAGGTCGCGAAACACCTTGCCGCGCCCGTTCTTCAGGACAAGCGCCGCCGAACAATATTCGCGCGCGACGTCTTCGGCGTGCGAAGCGATGATCATCGCGCAGTGCGATCGCTTCTCGAAAAGCTCGCGGTGGCATTTGAGCTGAAAGCGGCGGTCGCCAACGACGATGACTTCGTCGATCAATATGCATTCGAAATTGATGCCGAGCGTCAGGGCGAATGCCAGACGCATGCGCATGCCGCTCGAATAGTCGCGCATCGGCGCGTACATTTGTTTGCCGAGTTCGGCGAAGTCGTCGACATAGTCGAACAGATCGCGGAATGGCTTGCCATAGATCTGGGCAACGAAACGCACGTTGTCGTAGCCGGTCATTTCGCCGGAAAACCCGCCGTCGAACGCCAGCGGCCACGACATCGTCATACCGCGTTCGATGCGACCGCCTGTCGGCTTCTGCAGGCCCGACAACAAGCGAATGAGCGTCGATTTGCCCGCCCCGTTCTGGCCGAGGATAGCGATGCGCTCGGCAGGCCCGATCTCGAAGCTGATGCCGTCGAGCACCCGCCGCTTGCCGCCGGGCGTTTCGTAATCCTGCACGATATCGATTGCGGCGATTTTTCGCGCGCCGTTAGCCGCGGCAGCTTTCGGCGGCTGTCCTTGCAGCGGAATACTGGGATTATCGCTTTCCCACTTCGCGACTTCTCGCACGGCGGCGCTACGCGGAGGCATGGGCGCGAACGTCCGCGAGAACCGCGCTCAGCAGGCGCCAGCCGACAAGCGATAGCGCGAGGGTGCAAAGCACCCAGATCAATCGATAGGGATAGAGCGCATAATCGGGCAGGTTCGGCGCCGCGACCTGGTTGAGGAAAACGCGTTGGCGCTCGGCGTCGAGCCGCGCGCTCTCGAGCGAACCAAGCGCTGAAATAAATGTCCGTTCGGAAAACTGCTGGTCGAGCGCGAGGCGCTCGTATTCGGCAATTCGCGGCGCCAGCGACGCATCCGCGCCGCCCAGTTTCTGCCGTTGCAAGGCGATCTCATCCTGCAGCGCGCCAATTTTCGTTCTAAGATCGGCTATTCTGGGGCTTTGCGGCGAGTTGCTGACGAGTTGCGCCAGCGCGACATTGGCGTCCGCGGTCGCCGACGACAAATGCGCGATCGTGTCGAAGACCGCCGACGAAGCCTGCTTCGGATCGACGACGGCTTCGCGATTGCGGAATGCGGTGATCCTGTCGAGCGCCTTATAGGCGCCTTGCTTACTGGCCTCGACCTCCGCCAGCGCGGAACGAATCGCCTCGGCCTGGGCGCGATCGTTCATCCGATTGATCAATTGCTCGGCATGCGCGACGATGGCGGCGGCGATCCGGCGCGCGTCTTCAGGGACAAACGCCTGAACCTTGAGGGTCGCCACACCGGTATCGCTGTCATACTGCAGATCGACGAAACGCAAGTAATGGCGATACAGATTTTCCTGATTTGCCAACAAATACGGTCCGGGATAACGCCAGACGAAATCCGCCTGGGGACGATTGAAGACGTCCATGAGATGATCTTCGTTGACCAGGCGGTTTAGCGCATCGCGCGACAGGACGAACTCTTTGACCGCGTAAGCATCTTCAGGGTCCTGCGCGGCGCCGCCGCCCGAAGAGCCAGCCGCCTGAACCAGATTGACGACCACGCCGCCCGTCATATTTTGCGGATTTACGACGACAAACTTCACTTCGGAGACATAGCGATCTGTTGCGACGCTGTAGAAATATCCGGCCGCGACCAGGGTCGGAAGGACGACGCATAGGCCAAAAGACAAATACCGGCGGAACCAACCGTTCCTCTTGGCGGGCAGCAATTCGGCCTGGTTGGTTTCCGTGACGACGCGGTACAGCTGAACTCGCTGCATTGGCGCTGGCACATTTTTCTGCGTCTGCATCGCCATCCCGGTCAATTCTCCAGCGCTCGGTAACACATAATCAAAGGGGGGGCCAACTGCGCGCGCCCGTTGGAAATCAGTCGGCGCCCGGCTCAATCGCCTGTGAACGACGCGCTCGCTAATCCAGAAATATGGTCCCGCTGCGGCGCGAGCGGGCGCAGATTTGTCCAATTCGACAGGCAGGAAGCGCGCGGATGGAGGGAAGTTTGCCTCGACTCGCGTGCGAATGGTAGTATTGCCCGATGCAAACCGGACTAATGCAGCCCGCCGACAAGCAGGAATTGGCCAGGGTCGATAGCGCCAGCACCGGCGGATTGCCCTCGCCGTCGCGCGCCAAGCCGCTTGTCGAGGCAAGCGGGATTGTGCAGGCGCGCGCGAAGGTCCGGTCATTCTCGCGTAAATATCTAATTTTCCTGCTGAAATTCTCACCGACGATCGTCTGCGGCCTCTACATGGCGTTTGTCGCGGCAGACCGCTACGTGTCGGAAGCATCGTTTGTTGTTCGCTCGGCCTCCAAGCCGACCGGCGCCACCGGTTTTGGGGCGCTTCTCCAGGCGACAGGTCTATCCCGCAACAGCGATACGTTTGCGGTTAACGAATTTCTCGGCTCGCGCGCCGCGGTCGCTCAGTTGCAATCCAGGCTGCCGCTGGCGCAAATGTATGGCTACAAAGGCGCAGATTTCCTGTCGCGCTACCCCTCGCCGTTGTTTGGCGACACGAACGAGCAACTCTACAAATACTTCACCTACATGTCCGACGTCAGTTACAGTACGATCACCGGCGTAACGACGTTGCGCGTGCAGGCGTTTCGCCCTCAGGATTCGCAGGCCATCAATTCGGGCCTGCTCGATCTGAGCGAGCAACTGATCAACAATCTCAATGAGCGCATCCGGCAGGATACGGTGCGCGTTTATGAGGGTCAGGTCGCGGCGGAGCAGAAGCGGCTTGTCGAAGATCAAGTCGCCATCGTGGCTTTCCAGAACAAGGAATTGACGATCGATCCGAAGACAAGTTCGCTTGCCGTGTCGCAACTTGTCGGCAAGTTGGGGACGGAACTTGCTCAGGCGCAGACGCGTATCGCCGCGACGTCGACGAGCTCGCCCAACAACCCGGCCTTGCAGGTCCTGAAGGGGCAGGCGACGGCGACAGCGAACCAAATTGCGACGGAGCGGGCGCGTATCGGCGAAAAGTCAGATGGGCTGGCCGACAAACTTGCACAATTCACCCGGCTCGACATGGAGCGCACGTTCGCGGTGAGCGCCTTGTCCGGCGCGAATTCGGCGCTCGACAACGCCAGGCTGGAGGCGCAACGCAAGCAGCTTTATCTCGATCGGATCGTCGAGCCCAACTTGGCCGATTACGCGATTCGACCGCAGAGATTATGGATTACGGCGACGGCTTTCATGCTCAACTTGTTGGCCTTGATGATCATCTGGATGATCCGTTCAGGCGCGAGGGAACATGGCGCAATTCGCGAGTAGGGCGCCTGCCGGCGGGAGCTTGCTGCGCGGCTTGCAGATCCAGCGCCGCGTCCTTAGCGCCTTGATGGTGCGCCATCTTATCGGCGAGTTCGGACGCGAGAATGTTGGCTTTCTATGGATTGTCATCACGCCGCTGTTGTTGTGCGGCGGCGTCCTGATCGTGCGGTCGCTGATCACGGCGCCGTTCGAACACGGCGTGTCGCTGATCGCGATTATCTTTTCAGGCTATATGCAGTTGACGCTGTTTCGCCATCTGACCAACGGCGGCGTGTTCCTGCTGCGGCGCAGCGCGGGATTGCTTTATCATCGCCACGTAACGCTGCTCGACACCGTTCTGGCGATGATCGCGCTGGAATTCATTAGCTGCTCGGTGGCGTTTGTCGTCGTCTATTGGGTGCTGATAACATTTGGCCTGCTGGATCCGATTGTCGACTATGGGCTGGTCGCGGCGGGCTGGCTGACGATGGCGTTTCTTTCGGCGGGCATCGCGTCGGCGTTTGCGGTCCTTACCGAGCTTTACGAAAGAGCGGACCGTTTTATCCAGCCAGCGCAATACCTTATTCTGCCGCTCTGCGGCTTCATTTTCATGGTGGAGTGGCTGCCGTACTACGTGCAGAAGCTCGCCTGGTGGATGCCGACAGTTCATTGCTACGAAATGCTGAGGGCGGGGCTGTTTGGCGGCAAGGCCGTTACCCATTATGACGCGTGGTATCCGCTGCTGTGGGGCCTTGGGTTGTTGAGCTGGAGCATTCCAAAGCTCGAAAAGGCGCGTGAAAGAATGCGTTTTGGCTGAGCCATTCGGTCGACTGCGCCATGCGACGCAGCCGAGGCGGTTGTGCGTAATCCAACGCGCTCACCGGCAGTTATGAGCCCCCGAGCGCCCGCCATGCCCCGACGAACGCTGAGGCGTTGCGCGCGACCCGCTCGATGCTGTCGCCGGGCCGGTAAAGCGCTGACCCAAGCCCAAAGCCTTTGGCCCCGGCGACAACATAGGGCGCCATGTTGTCGGGTGTGATCCCGCCGACAGGGAAGACCGGCGCGTCTTTGGGCAACACTGCGCGCCAGGCCTTGAGTATCGCTGGCGTGATCATTTCAGCCGGGAAGGCCTTGAGACCGTCCGCGCCGGCCGCCAGCGCCGCGAACGCTTCGGTCGGCGTCGACACGCCCGGCAAAGCGATCAGCCCGCGCGCCTTTGCGGCGGCGATGACGATGCGATCGGCGTGCGGCATGACGATCAATTCGCCCCCCGCCCGCGCCACTTCGTTGACAGCGTCGATGCTGAGCACCGTGCCAGCGCCGATCAGGACGCCGGAGGGCGCGATCGCGCGCATGGCGCGAATGCTGGCAAACGGTTCGGGCGAGTTGAGCGGAACCTCGATCAGGCAAAATCCCTCGGCGACCAACGCGCGCAGCGCGTCCGGCGCCTCGGCCGGCGTCACGCCGCGCAGGATCGCCACGAGCGGCAGTTTCGACACAGCAGCGGCAAAATGCTCGTTCATGCTCGACGACCCCGCATCGCAAATCAGGCGCCGTAACCGGCGATTTGTCCGGCGCGTCCCATAGGGCGCCAGCAATAGACGCCAAAATTAGCCCGGGAAAGGCAAAAAATATCGGCGCGTTGAGAGTTCCTTCACCATTTTCGGGCGATGTTGCCTGGCGTATCTCTTGCGGCGAAGCGACTCCCCCGGGATCGGCGCCAGCCGTTTGAAAAGGCCAAACCGATGATGCTTCGCTTCCCCCTGTCGCTTGCCCTGTTTCTCGGATTTGGCGCGCTCGCCGCGCAGGCCGCTTCGCCGGCGGCTCCCGCGCCCGATGTGCTGGAAGTGGTCATGGATCACGCCAAGATCGCCAAGGTTCCGGCTGGCGTGGCGACTTTAATTATTGGCAACCCGATTGTCGCCGATGTCACCATGCTCAAGGGTTCCGGGGTGATGGTCGTGACCGGGAAGGGCTTTGGCGAGACCAATCTGCTGGCGCTCGACGCGAAGGGCGAGGTGCTTGACGAAAAGACCGTTCGGGTGACGCCGAACAAGGCGATCGTCGTGGTCCAGCGCGGCAGCACGCGAGAATCGTATTCGTGCAATCCGGTGTGCATGCCAAGCGTCCAGCTTGGCGACGATACGAAGGCGTTTGAGGCGACCACGCAGCAGATCTCTTCGCATAATAACCTCGCCGCAGGCAGCAGCGCTGGCGGTTTGACGCCGCACTGACGTCTGATCGGTGCGCCGGATCGACTGCGGATCCAGACACCGCCTGACCCGCGGGCTTGGCTCGTTGCTTGATCCGGTTTGACGCGCTCCGGCCCGGCGCCGCAACTAGGGGCTCGTTTTCCCCGGTTCCAACATCATGCGGCGCCTCATTCTGGTAGAACCCATTTCGCGCGCCGCCATCTGGAGCCGCCGTCTCGCGGCATTCGCGCTTGCGGTCGCGGGCATCGCCATCGCGCTGTCGCGGATGGGCGCGATCGAGCCGGCCAATGCGTTCGTCGTGTTTGGCGCTTCACTGATCCTGGCTTGCCTGGCGGCGCTGCTGAGCGGCGCGGCGGCGGTGGTGATCTGGCGAACCGGTCGGCGCGGCGCCGGGCTCGCCGCGGTCGGTCTCTTTCTCGCCTTGGCGCTTCTGGCGTGGCCAGCGCGCCTCGCGATCGAGGCGATCGCGCTACCGGAGATCGCCGACGTCTCCACCGATCTGGAGACGCCGCCAACTTACATGCGCTCGGCTCGGGCGCTGGAGGCGCGGGGCGGGCGCATGCCGCCTGAGACTTCCGCGCAAACGCGGGCCGAACAGCGGCTGGCTTATCCCCGCGTCCAGCCTTTGCTCGTCGATCTGGAGCCGGCGGACGCTTACCAGCTCGCGTTGCGCCTCGCCAAGAGCCGCGGCTGGCGCATTGTCGATGCCGTGCCGCCGAGCGTGCGCGAGGGCATCGGCCATATCGACGCGACCGATCGCTCGCTGTTCTTCGGCTTTGTCGCCGACATCGCCATTCGCATCACGCCGCTGGTCAACCAGACGCGCATCGACCTGCGCTCGTCGTCCCGGTTCGGCCGGCATGATTTCGGCGCCAACGCCCGGCGCATTCAGGCTTTCGCCGCCGACGCGCAGACGGTCGCCGGCCGCAAGTAGGAGGGCGCAAATCCTCGCGCGATATGTAATGACTTCAAGCTCCTGGGCGCCATTTTCGCGCGCAGCCGAGACAGCAGGCTCAGCTCGATTAATAAAACATAAACTTTTCGTATAAATTTATGCGCCCAACGAGCGTTTTCCGCGCAATTGTTGTAGCGCAGCCCGCGATGGAACGGTAGATTGGCGCGCCGTCAGGTCGATAGACCTTCACAGCGGCGGAAGGGCTGGGCACGGCTTGATCCCCGTCTAGGCCCAGCCCTTCTCCTTACACCTTGGTCGAATGTCGACTCAGCCTACAATTCCCCCATATTGGGGGTTGCCATTAAGTCCTGTCAGTTCCTGTGCATAAACCGCAAATGCGACTGATAAATTCAATCACAAATAGCAGGTTTAGAACAAATAGGGATCGATGATAACCCGCTACGGCAGGCAGGCGTCGCGGGTTCCCTGATCTTGAACCGCGGCGCCACAAATCAGAGCGCCCTAAACCCGGCGAAACCGCGCCGTCAGATCCGGCGCGCCCTGCGTCGTCGCCAGTCCGCGTGCGACCAGGTCTTCGAGATGGGCGAGCGTCGACAGGCTGGCGGCGCCGATCAGCGCCGGATTGAGGTTTTCATAAATCCTGGCGACGATCTGCGAGATCGTTTCGTCGCCAGCTTCCAGCCGGATGAGAATCGACGCCTCGCGCTGACGGCGATGATTGGCGAGCCCGCGCACATAGCGCTGCGGCTCGCGCACCGGCCCGCCATGGCCCGGCCAATACGTCGCTTCGCCGCGCTCGCGCAGTTTATCCAGCGACGCCATATAGTCGCCCATCGAGCCGTCGGGCGGCGCGACGACGGTCGTCGACCAAGCCATAATGCAATCGCCGGAAAACAGGCTGTTCTCCTCCAGCAGCGCGAAACATAGATGATTGGCGGCATGGCCCGGCGTCGCCACTGCTTCCAGCGTATAGCCACGGCCCTCGATGCGCTCCCCGTCCGCCAGCACTCGGTCTGGCGCGTAGGAAAGATCGTGCGCGGCGTCGAGCCCGCGTAGAACGCCGCCGCCGCGCGGCTGGAACGGGCGCGCGCCGACGATTTCAGCGCCGGTCGCCCGCTTGATTGCGGCGGTTGCGGTCGAATGATCGCGATGCGTATGGGTGACGACAATCTGCGCGACGCGCTCGCCCTTGGTCGCGGCAAGCAGCGCCTGGATATGCGCGGCATCGTCTGGACCCGGATCGATGATCGCGACATCGCCGTTACCGACGATATAGGAGCAGGTGCCGGTAAAGGTGAACGCCGACGCATTGTTGGCGACAAGCCGGCGCACCAGCTTGGAAATGCGGGTCTGGCTGCCGCTGGCAACTTCGCCGGGCGTTGCTGCCAGTGTGATTGGGTCCGCCATTAGTCTCTCCCCCGCGGCCGCACTTCGTCTTGTTTGCCGCGACGGCCTTGTCTATACGGTTGAAGCAGTTTCGAAGTCATAAGTTTGGAGCGGCCATTGTTTGCCGCGCCAAGACGCCTGGGAGCTCACGTAATGGCCGGCAATCAAAATCCAACACTGGTTGCGACGCTGTGGCCGCAGGATACCGCGTCGCGGATCGCCCGCCTCGCCGCGCTGACGATCGGTGGAACGCTGGCGCTGACGATCTCCGCCAAAATACAGGTGCCGTTCTATCCCGTGCCGATGACGCTTCAGTCTCTGGTTCTTCTGGCGCTGGGCGCCGCCTATGGCGCCCGCCTCGCCGGCGCGACCTTGCTGCTCTATCTGGCCGAGGGCCTCGGCGGTCTGCCGGTGTTCGCCGGCGCTGTCGCGGGTCCCGCCTATATGATGGGGCCGACCGGCGGCTATCTCCTCGGATTTCTCGTCGCCGCCGTGCTTGTGGGCTGGCTGGCCGAGCGTGGCTGGGATCGCTCGGCGTTGCGCCTGATCGGCGCGATGAGCCTTGGCCATGTCGTTGTTTTCGCCTTTGGCTTCGCCTGGCTGGCCATGCTGATCGGCCCGGACAAAGCCTGGGTCGGGGGCGTGGTTCCATTTTTTGCCGCCACCATCGTCAAGACGCTGCTCGCCTGGGCGCTGGTAACCGCTGCCTGGCGCGGCGTCGCAATGCTGCGCGGGGACAAGACCTAAGCACCGGCGATGGCGCGTGCGCCCAAACCGGCGCCGCTCGGCCGCGACGCCTATGCGGCGTTTGTACCCGTAACGAGCCGGTGGTCGGACAACGATTCCTACGGTCATATCAACAATTCCGCCTATTACTTGTTTTTCGATAGCGCGATCAATGCGTTGCTGGTGGAGGCAGGGCTGCTCGACCCGGTCGCGAGCGAAATCGTCGGGCTGACGGTCAGCAATAGCTGCGACTATTTTTCCAGCCTCGCCTTTCCGGATACGATCGAAGTCGGCGTTGCGGTCGAGCATATCGGGCGCAGCTCGGTGCGCTACCGCGTCGGCGCGTTCAAGGCGGGCGAGGCGTTGCCGGCGGCGCAGGGGCATTTCGTCCATGTCTATGTCGAGCGCGCCGGCCAGCGCGCGACGCCGATTCCGGAGCCGCTGCGCCGCCATATGGAAAGCCTGAAGATCTGAACTTTCCAGCTTGATCGGCGCGGTGTTTTAGGGCATAGACGCGCCTCCAATTCATAAAGCCGTGGGTCCGACCCGCTGCGTAACGGGTGACCTATGAAAGTCCGCAACTCTCTCAAATCCCTGCGCGGCCGCCATCGCGACAATCAGTTGGTTCGCCGCAAGGGCCGCGTTTATATCATCAACAAGACCCAGAAGCGCTTCAAGGCCCGTCAGGGCTGAGGCTTCTCGCTTCAGGTCGTTTCGCTTGAAGGCGCCTGCGGGCGCCTTCTTCGTTTTAGCCCGCATCGTTGTTAGCCTGACGATTCGTTGTTTTGCGCCGCGTAATCTTGCCAAAGCAACGCGATATGCTATGAGGCGCCACCCGCTGCGATCAGCGGACGCGCCCGAGCGCCCGGCGCCGCTTTAGCTCAGCTGGTAGAGCACCTCATTCGTAATGAGGGGGTCGGGGGTTCGAATCCCTCAAGCGGCACCATCTAATGCACTGAAAATATTGATTATTATTCGCAAGTCCGACCCTCAGAGACGGGTTGGGATATTGCAGCGGACCCACAGCGGACCCGCCGGGCAAAAATATCCGGCATCGGGACTCCGAAAGCCATTTCCGGCAACTTACTTGGCATCGCTTATTTCAGCGTGGCTTCTCCTAGACGCTAACGAGTGTCCTAGTCGCACGTGCCCGCCGTTGCTTCCTGAACCAAGCCGAGATTTCGCGTCCGTTGATGCCAACGTCGCTGACCACTAGACTGCGCATAACATGAGCGCACCTCTTCGCAACGCCCGACACGAGTCCTTCGCACTTCACATCGCGAACGGGCACAAGCTGGAACGCGCCCACGAGCTTGCCGGGTTCAAACCGGACCGCAAGACCGCATGGTCCCTCCGACATCGCCCCGACGTTGCCCGACGGGTTGAGGAGATACTGAAAGGCCGGATGTGCACCGACACACGGCGTCGTGCGCGGCGGGAAAAAAAGGAAGAGAACCTCCGCGATCGAGCTATCCAGGAACTAGCGCGAATTGGATTTGCTGACATCCGAGACGTCGTGAACTGGAAGCGCGATCCCATTCTGTCGTCAGACGGCGAAGTGTTGGACATTGTCGACCGCATCTCGGTCACCGCCTCCAACAAGCTATCAAATGACGCTGCCGCCGCGATCAAGGGTGTTTTCCAAAAGGGCGGGCAAGTTCGTGTCGAGTTTCACGACAAACGCGCAGCGCTCGAAAGCCTAGTCAAGTTATTAAACACCGATAGTGCGCCGTTGCCGCCAAGCATGACCGTCAACCAAGTCAACATTGGCCAAATGAACTCATTGGACCTGGCTCGCCGGGTAGCCTTCCTGCTATCGGCAACAGGCGCTGCGCCAAACAAAGCCGCAGAATTGCCGATTATCGAAGGCAATGCGGTCAAAGTCTCACAAGATATGGACGACAGGCTAGGCGATTGATAGCTGACGTGACGCCGCCCACAAGTCACCGCGCTGCGTCTGTCCGGCTCGAACCGCAGCGCAACCCTCCTACCACTTCGCCGACCCAGCGCTGCGCCGGCCAGGCCATCCTTGCAAGTGGTCCAAGTCTCAAAAGAAACGGACGGCAAGCCAGCAGATTGATAACGCTTGGCTTTCGCGGTCCACAAGTCGCGGCCCATGTCTGCCCGACCATCCCGCGAGCCGGGACGGTTGAACCTCAAGTCGGACCCCCTCCCCTTTGAGCCGGCGCCCGCCTTCGTGCGACCCCCCACCCCCAGAAATGGGAATGCTCGATCGCTGCCTTGGGCTAAGCGAGACACTATCCCGATTTTTTCCGAAAAATGCCTGGAGAAAATTTTGACCGGAGACGGAAGAAGCGCACCGTATTGGACGATCGGAATCGGCTTTTCCATTGGGCTCCTGTTGTTTCAGTTGATCCGCGCCGTAATGCGCACATCGAACCTGATCGAAAGCGTCTTCGCGACAGTGAGGTATCGCATTGTCCGTATGAAAGGCGCGTTGCCGCAAGACACGGCGCGTCTCATGGCGGCTTTCGTCCAGCGCGACGCAGACGCGACAATAGATTTCGCGGATCCATACAGGCCGCGACAGCGGCGCTGGCTTCGTATCAATCTCTCTTGTGCCAGACCTGAAATACCCGGCCAATCCTCCGTCGATTGGTCTTGCCGAAACTATCGGCTGGCGCACTGCGGTATATTTCAGCATGACCGCGGTTTCGGTCGCGGCCATGATCCTTGCGGTTATGCTCAGCCGGCACCTCAAAACCCATCTTAGCGGCTGGAATTCGACGGTCTCAGCCTCGGGCGCCTGTATCGCCCTCGTTGTCGTCGCCTTCGCAGCTATGCCTGCGCTTAACGAGATTCCCGACGACTTTCCGGCGGTCGTTCTCTGGAAGTTCCGCATTGCGTCGCTAGGCACTCAACTCGCGATGTGGACCACGCTCGCTCTCGCTTTCGGGGCTTGGGCGGAAGCATTTTTGTTAAGTCCGGTAGCGCGCGCTAGACGCGCGGTCGGCTAGTCGCGCTATAGCCTTTTCGGAGGTGGCTAGTCTACGAGTCCACCCGCCACCCGCACCCCGCACGCCCGCTCCTCGCACGCCCGCTCCTCGCACGCCCGCTCCTCGCGCGCTCGATCTGGCGCGGGAGTGGAGCCGTCGATTGGCCAAGGTCCTAGTAAAGACGGCCTATATCGACGGCGAGTTATGCGGAGTGCGCGCCGACGGCGTGACCTCATTCGAGTTGATGCAGCAGGCCTCAGATAGGGGCGCGGGAGCGTTGGTCTACTATGCCTTTGATCTTATGGAACTCGACGGGAAGAGTCTCGTGAAGCTGCCCCTACTCGATCGCATAGCGCGCCTAGCCAAGATTCTTGAGAGGGCGCCGCCGGGCATCGCCTATAGCGATCACGAGGGCGGAGACGGGGAAGCTCTTCGCAAAGCCGCGTGTTGCTATGGATTGGAAGGGATGGTTTCCAAGCGCACCGACTGGCATTATCTGCCCGGCGATCGCGGCGTCTGGGTCAAAAGCAAATCCCTCAACCGCAGAATTCGTCATTGTCGGCTGGTCGAAACCTGACGGCTCGCGGATTGGGATCGGCTTGCTTTTGCTTGGCTAATAGGAGTCGGATGGCCGCCTCCATTATGCTGGCCGCCTCGGGATCGGCATGACGTTCAAGACGCTCGCCATGCTAC
Organism: Methylocapsa sp.; assembly: GCA_043739325.1. Taxonomy (GTDB): domain Bacteria; phylum Pseudomonadota; class Alphaproteobacteria; order Rhizobiales; family Beijerinckiaceae; genus Roseiarcus. The sequence goes on from JAYUFK010000041.1 coordinate 41,292, forward strand.
ATGTGGCTGGAGCCTCTATCGTTCCCGATTATGGCGCTCACCGCGCCGCCGCCGCGCAAGCCTCGATCCGGCGGCCGGCTGGCGCGAAGGTGCATTGGTTGCGGCCCGAAATCATCGCCGAAATGCCGTATCTCACTTGGTCGGAAGATGGTCTGTTGCGCGATACGGTCATCACTGGCTTACGCAATGACAAACCGGCGAAGCAATTACGGCGAGAGCGGCCCAGCCATGGGCACGACACATCCTCGGCTTCTCAAACTGATTCTGTTTAGGGGATTATGAGATAACGGTCAGCACCGTAAAAATCAGCCAACCTACCCTCATATTCGCGATTCCAGTTCGGATCAGCGTCTTTTGAGAAAGCGGGAGCTCCTTCCAGTTGGGCCGGGGTCACGTCTGTGACATATCCCTCTAGCCGCCTGTCGTACGTAAGCGCCGTCCAAGGCAAGGGATAGTAGTCGCTCCCCATACCGAGAAACCCGCCAAACGAAATTACAGCATATGAAATATTGCCCGACCGCTTATCGATCATCACATCGTAGACCGAACCGACTGGCTCATCTTTCGTGTTGTAAACGTTTGTTCCCGTCACCTTGCTCGCCGCAATTAAACTCGTTGTCTCTTGGGCGGTAACATTTTCCATTGTCGTCCATCCTTTCCCTGTATTTTCAAATTACCCGGACTGCGCTTCGCGCTCATCCCATCTTGCCAATAACCAACCCCGCCAGGAATACAATGAGAACCGCGACAAATGGGCGAGCCTTTATTCGATTAGCGAGTTCATCATCAATGGAGGTTTCTCGATCCTTGCTTTGCCCATGCCAACCAGAAAAGCCTGCTTCTCTACTCGATCTCAAAATCTGGGTGGCCTCCTTCGCCTGATTCTCGGGATTTTCTTTGTCTGGCGATGTCTTCGTGCCTCGAACCGCTCCCTTCGGATTTCCTTCTTGAGCTGCCTCTTTGAGGACTTTCACAGCCTCGGGCTCGACGTTTTCCAAATTTTCCACGGACTATCCTCCGACAACTTCCACATGAGAAACGCCGCTGACCGAAAATTGGTTCCGGAGATCGACGCGCTCGTGGCGTTTCTCCAGACGCTGACGGACAAGGGGATGCGTAAATTAGGCGGCGACGGGGGAATGCGTCGAACACGTCTCCTGTGCTTTCAAGCGGCGCGGCGTTTCGTCTACCACCAGCCCCGCCATTTGAACCACAGGAGCGGTATCACGGCGCTGATGAAAATCATGAGCAACCCGTATTCATAGCCATAGGCCCAATCGTATTCGTGGATGTTCTTGAAATTCATGCCGTACATGCTGGCTATCAGCGTCGGCGGGATGCCAACGACCGACACCATTGTCAAAATCTTGAAGATGTCGTTCTGGTCCACGCCGATCAGGCCCAGGGTCGCGTCAAGTAGAAACTGGATTTTTTCGGAGAGCCGCGTCTCGTGATCGCTGAGCGAGGCAGCATCGTGGGCGATGCGGTCGAGACGACCCAACGCTTCCGCGCCAAGCCGAACGCCAGCTTCCGCCGCTACGTAGCGCGCCATTCGGGTCACGACCAGCAAGGTCTCGCTGATGCGGGAGGTGAAGCCGCGAACCTGTCCGATCCTGACAAGGACATGGCGCAGGTTCTTGTTTGCGCCTTGCGTGCGCCATCCCGCGCCCGGTTCGGTGAATATCGATCGTGAGTGTTGATCGAGCCTTGCGGTGACGATCTCCAGATCGTCAGCAATGTTGTCCACCAGCGCCTCGACAAGCACGATCAAGGCGCCCGCGCCGCCCGCGAGCGGTCGATCCAGCCCGGAAACGGCGACTGGCCCTCTATCGCAGATCTTTATCGAACCGAAGCGCACAGTCAGCAGGACGTTCTGTGTCACGACAAACGCCAGGGGTGACGATTGGCTGGTCCCGTCGTCGTTCAGGGAGGCTATCGGAACCGTCAGAAACAAATTGTCGCCGACGTTATAGAGCCGGCTCGACGTCTCGATTTCGGACATTTTGTTCAGGTCGGGGACTTCGATTCCCAGCGTTCGTTCGAGAAACCCGACTTCGGAGGGATCGGGCGACAGCCCGTCGATCCAGTCGATTTCGGCGGGAAGCGTCTGAACTTCAAGCGCGGCCGAGATCGCCTGCCCAGTGCGCGTATTATGAAATGTCAGCATCCCACCCCGGGCCCGAAACTTGCTCAAATCAAACTAAGAGCCTGACCTGAAATTCTAGCATGCGACAGATCGCTTTTTCAAAATCGTCCAAAAGGGACTTTTCAGGGGCCACGATCGGGTCAGTTTGAGC
>JAYUFK010000042.1:0-2567 GCA_043739325.1 Methylocapsa sp.
CACGTGAAAGAAAGCCGCCGCGAATCATCCCCCAAAACGAATCCAGAAATCAATCCGTGGCAAGAAAAATCTCGGCCTCTCAATGAGTCAGGGTATAGCACGGATTTTCCTGGAAAATCGTCGCTAATCCAGAACTGGAGTTGGCTGATCATTAGGGGTTGGGCGCTGTCAGCAGCGGCTTTAAGATCATCGTTCGTTTCGCCTTCCGGATACAAGAGCTGTACGTCAACGCCCATTTCAACGAGCGCGCTCACTAAAGGCTTGAAGTCGAGATCTCCGGTAAGCAATGCGCACGACGCAAACAGACCGCGGCTCGCCATCAACAGCGCGTCTACTGCGAGTTGCACATCGACCATCTTTTGTTCATTGCCGCGCCGCTGACGATGACGAACTTCGCCGGTTCGAACGTGATAACCGGGTTGTCTTTCGATCCCGGCTAATTCCAGCCTTTTGGGGGCCACGCGAGCGGAATAAGTGTTGTCGTCTTCGCCTTGCTTTTGCACAGGAATGGCGTCGTAATAAAACGCTTTGCGATGTACTCCGCGTACTCGATTCCAGTCTAGGATCGGCTTGGCCCTTCCAAAGTATCTGTCGCCAATCTTGTTGAGCGTCTGATTTAGACATTCGCCGTCGACGAAGAGATAACTGACGGGTTGAGCTGACGCTGAGTGAAACATCTGCCAACCCTAGAACTGTCCCAACCATCCGTCTATGCACAGACTGTGGCGCTGGGCGACTACACGGACGACGAGTGATCGATGTTAGTCTCGATTAACTGGCAACTGCCGAAGTCGGCGCAATCGCGGGTATTGAACCTTTTCCCGTCTCGCGTCAGCCACCCAGAAACCTCAACGCCTCCACCAGCAACCCAAACGCCGGCGTCGGTTGGCGACGGCTCGGGTAATACAGGTGATACCCCGAAAACGGCGGGCGCCAGTCGGCTCGCACGCGGATCAACCGTCCTTGGGCGAGGTGTTCGCGCACTTGATCTTCGAGCAGATATGCGAGGCCGAAGCCCGCCAGCACGGCGTTCAATCTGAGAGCGGAATTGTTGAACACCAATTGACCCTCACCCCAACACCCCGGCATGCCCCTTCACCACCCCCTCGACAAACCGCGTAAACGTCTCGACCTTGGCGGGCAGGTGATCGTAGGGCGGGTAGAAGGCGGAGAGCCAGATTTGCGGGGCTTGCCAGCCCGCAAGCACTTCGACGAGCGCGCCGCGCGCGAGATGGTCGGCGATGATGAAGCGCGGCAGCAGCGCGATGCCTTCGCCGCGCGCCGCCAGTTCGCCGATGAGATCGCCATTGTTGCAACTGAAGCACGAAGCGACATTCGCCGTGCGCATTTCGTCGCTGCCGGCGCGCCGCAACTCCCATGACGCGCCATCGGCTTTGTCTTCATAGACAAGGCAATCGCACTCTTCGAGATCGCTGGGGTTCGCCGGTTCGCCGCGCCGCGCGAGATAGGACGGCGAGGCGGCGAGGAGGCGCGCGAAAGGCTGGATCTTGCGCCAGATGCTGGTCTTATCCGACGGCGGCCCGGATATCCGCAGCGCCATATCCACCTCGCCGCTCATGATGTCGACGAAGCTGTCGGTGAGATTCAGTTTCAGCCGCACTTCGGGATAGAGGATGCGGAACTGGCTGATCGCGTCGGGCAGAATGCGCATGCCGAACGAGATCGGCACGCTGACGCGGATTTCGCCTTTCAGCGTGTGGGCTTGCACGCGCGCCGCTTCGTCCGCATCGGCAAGTTCGGCGAGCAGCGGCTTGACGCGCCGCAGATATTGCGCGCCGGCGCCGCTCAGCGTCACCTGGCGCGTCGTGCGCACAAGCAGGCGCACGCCGAGATCCGCCTCAAGCTCCGCGACATGGCGCGTCGCCTGAGAGGGCGTCAAGGCCAGCGCCCGAGCCGCCGCGGCGAAGCTTTGGCGCTCCGAGACTTCGACGAAAACTCGAATCCTCTCGATCTGACCCGTCATCGCTCCATTATTATTGCATAATTTGCAATGGAAAAGCCCTGATTATGTGAATTGCCGAAATGGTTGGGTACTCCGATGTTAGTCGCGACAATTCAACCGCCGCTTGCGACCGCGCCGCGGCACACGGGAGAAACACCATGCTGACGCAGATCAAGGGCCTCCACCACGTCACATCCCTGGCGGGCGACGCCCAGTCCAACAACCATTTCTTCACCAAAACGCTCGGCCTTCGCCGCGTGAAAAAGACCGTCAATTTCGACGCGCCGGACGTTTACCACCTCTATTACGGCGACGAAGTCGGCGCGCCAGGCTCGGTGATGACCTACTTTCCCTTCCCCGACATCGCGCGCGGCCGGCCTGGCACGGGCGAGGTTGGCGAGACCGTCTTCTCCGTGCCCGAGGGATCGCTCGGCCTCTGGCATTCGCGCCTGACCGCGCTTGAGGTCTACGGGCTGAAGGAAGACAAAGCCTTTGGCGAAAGGCGCCTGCATTTCGCCGGCGTCGACGGCGATGGCTTTGCGCTGGTCGAAGCCCGCGACGACAAGCGCCTGCCGTGGGCGCATGGCGGGATCGCATTTGACGA
>JAYUFK010000043.1:0-2565 GCA_043739325.1 Methylocapsa sp.
GCGACAACAGCTGAACTGCCTGACATGGCAAGCGCCGCAATTTCCGGGCTCAACGTGAAGGGATACAGCACGCCCGCTGCCAGCGGGAATGCAATGACGTTATAGCCTACCGCCCAGTAGAGGTTCTGGTGCATTTTTCGCAAAGTCGCGTGCGAAAGTTCGATGGCCCCGACGACATCGAATGGATCGCTTTTCATCAGCACGATGTCGGCGCTTTCCATCGCCACGGCAGTGCCCGCTCCGATAGCGAAGCCGACATCGGCCTGGGTCAGCGCCGGGGCATCGTTGACGCCGTCGCCGACCATGCCGACCTTCTTGCCCTGCGCCTGCAGATCCTTGACCTTGCTCGCCTTGTCGCCAGGCAGCACGTTGGCGAACACCGTTTCGATGCCCAGCGACTGGGCGATGCGATCCGCCGTGCCCTGGTTGTCTCCGGTCAGCATTGCGACATCGACGCCCCGCGCGCGGAGCGCCTTGACGGCTTCCACAGCCGTGGGCCTCACAGCATCGGCGATCGCGATCAAACCCAGGAGCTTCCCGTCTGAGGCAAGGTGAACGACCGTCCGGCCGGCGCCTTGCAATTCTTCAGATTTGGCGCCGAGCGCGCCAAGCTCGATTCTGTTCTCCGTCATCAGTAGCTTATTGCCGAGTAAAGTCTTTTTGCCATCGACCTCAGCTTCCGCCCCCTTGCCTTCAATGTTCTTGAACGCGGTCGCCCTGGGCGCCTTGATGTTGGCGGCCTTGCGCAGGATCGCCTGCGCCAGGGGATGGTCCGACCCCGCTTCGACGGCCGCAGCCGCAGACAAAAGTTGGTCCTCCGTTGCGCCGGCAGCCAGCGCCAAATCCACGACTTCGGGCTTGCCCATCGTCAATGTGCCGGTTTTGTCAAAGACAATGACGTTCAATTTTGTCGCCTCTTCCAGCGCCGAGGCATTCTTGAACAGGATGCCGTTCATCGCGCCTAGCCCGGTCCCGACCATAATCGCCATCGGCGTCGCTAAGCCCAGTGCGTCGGGGCAGGCGATTACGAAGACGGTGATAGTGAGGCTCAGCGCGAACAAAAGGGACTGGCCGACCCAGCAGTACCAGAAGGCGAATGTCAGCAGGCCAACGACGACCGCGGCCAGAACGAGCCATTGCGACGCGCGATCTGCAAGTAGTTGCGCTGGCGCCTTGGAATTCTGAGCCTCTTGTACCAGCTTGACAATCTGGGCGAGCGCCGTGTCAGCTCCCACCTTGGTCGCTTTGTACTTGAACGTACCACTCTTGTTGATGGTTGCGCCGATCACCGCGTCGCCGACCTTCTTGGCGACCGGCATCGATTCTCCTGTGAGCATCGATTCATCGACCTGCGAGACCCCTTCCAGAACTGTTCCATCGACGGGTATCTTGTTCCCAGGCCGGATCACCACCGTGTCGCCGGAAAGGACCTCGGCGGTCGGCACTTCGATTTCCTTGCCGGCCCGCAGCACGTTCGCCTTGGGCGGCGCTAAATCCATGAGTGCGCGGATCGCTTCGGATGCTCCCGCCCTGGCCCGCATTTCGAGCCAATGTCCGAGCAAGATGAAGATCAGCAGAATCGTCGAGGCCTCGTAGAATTGTTGGCCGCCGTAAAAGAAAGTCGAGCCGACACTGAACAAATATCCCGTGCCGACGCTGAGAACGACGAGCACCGCCATATTGGCGACGCCGCTGCGCAGCGAACGGTACGCAGCGACGACGAACGGCCAGACCGGATAGAGGATGGCCGCGCTCGCGAGCACGAATAGCACCAAGTCCAGCCGCAAGCCGAACGGCGGCGATATTTTGATGAAGTCAATTCCCATCGGCGAGAAGGCGAAAATCGGCAGGCCGAAGGCGAGCGCTATCCAGAAACGGTTCCGCATATCGCGGACCATCGACTGCATGTCATGGCCTTCGCCATGCCCCATTTCCCGGGCCATCGCGTCGCTTTTTTCCCCGCTATGCGCATTGTGTCCGGCGCCAGACTCGCCGCCAACATGGGTCTGGTCATCGGCGGGCCGCTTTTCGGCCGCTGCCGTTCCGGGCGCTCCCGCTCCGTTGGGGGGCGCCATGTCGGCCGACTTCATACCGGTATGGCTCATCCCGGCCGTGGAGTGGGCGGGCTTGGTCGGGCTCTTAGGAGCCTCGGCGCGACCGCCGTCGGACGCTGCAGCGTTGACGCAAATATGCCTCGGCAGGGCTTCACCGGCGCAATGAAAACCGCATGCCCTGATCGCGGTCTGCAATACGGAAAGGCTAGTGGCGGCCGGATCATAGTCAACAGTTGTAGAACCCGAGACCGGGTTGACTGATACGCGATTTACGCCTTCGATGCCCTGCAGTTGTTTTTCGATCCCGCGAGCGCCTAACACCGAAAACAGGTCGCCGACTTCGAGCGTGGCGGTCGTCACAGCTACCTACTCCCGATCGAATGAGAAGCGACTTTTAGCATAACAGGCTGCAAAATCACGGCGGTAGTAGCAGAAACTAGTCACGGCCGCTATTGTTCCCCACTTCGCATGCCCTCGCAGAGAAACACCACGGACACGCCGCGACGGCGCT
>JAYUFK010000044.1:0-7116 GCA_043739325.1 Methylocapsa sp.
TGATTGGTCGCGGTCAACGCGACAAACTGCTGGAGGGAAATCCGGCCTTTGGAGACACCCTCCGAGAACAGGATCGGCAGCCGCGCAGCGATGCCAGGAATTCCGTTGGGCACCCAGCGAAACGACGTGCGCGCCTTCGGCCCGGTTTTGCCCGCGGCGTCGTCAAAGCGAAAGGGACAGTGGTCGGACGAAAACGTCTGAAACACGCCCTGCTGGACCGCCTGCCAGATCGCGGCTTGTGAGGCCGTGTCGCGCGGCGGCGGCGAACAGACATATTTCGCCCCCGTCATATCCATGTTGAGGCCCTTCAGGTCGTCAGCGGTCAACACGAGGTACTGCGGGCAGGTCTCGGCGTAAACAGTAAGCCCCTTTTGCCGCGCCCACTGGATCTGCTCGACCGCCTCTTTACCCGAGACATGCACGATCATGATCGCGATGCCGATGAGTTCGGCATGCGCGATCGCCCGGTGGGTTGCCTCGCGCTCTACCAGTTCCGGCCGGGAGGCGGCATGGTAATAGGGCTCGGTCTTGCCCTCGCGCTCGAGGCGATCGACCATGAACTTGATGGAATCGTAGCCCTCGGCATGCACCATGACGAGCGCGCCCAGTTGCTTGGCCTGACTAAAGACCTCAAGCAACTGTCGGTCGGTCAGCACCATGTCGTCATAGGTCATGAAAACCTTGAACGAGGGATAACCGTCCAACACGAGCGCTGGCAGCTCCTGGCCCAGCACCGCCGGCGTCGGATCGGTCACGATCAGGTGGAAACCGTAATCGACGAAGCATTTGCCGCGCGCCTTCTCGTGATAGTCCGCGACGCTGGCCTTGAGCGACGCGCCGCGCGGTTGCAGCGCGAACGGGATGACCGTCGTATTTCCGCCGATCGCCGCGCTGCGGGTGCCGCTCTCAAAATCATCGGCCATGACAATGCCCGGTCCGCTTGGCTGGTCGAGATGCACATGGCTGTCGATGCCGCCGGGCAGCACGAGCCGGCCGGTGGCGTCGATCTCGGTAAGAGCGCCCCCGATCGTTTCTGCCAGCTGAACGATGCGGCCATCCTTGATGCCCACATCGCATCTGGCGATATCGGCGGCCGTCGCCACGGTTCCACCGCGGATGGCGAGATCGAGCGTCATGCGAGCCGCCTTTCGTTGAATGCGTTGGTCAAAGCACCTGGTCGAGTCTGGCGATGAGCCGGTCGACCTCGTCGAGCGTATTGTAGTGAACCATCGAAACTCTCAGCACGCCGGAGTTTGCGGAAGCCCCCAAGGTTTCCACCAGGCCTTTGGAATGGAAGTCGCCAAACCGCATACCAATGCCTGCCTCGTCAACGGCTCTGACAATCTCGGCCGAGTCGCGCCCGTCGACCTTGAAGGAAATCGTCGGCACGCGTGCGTCGCGGTTGCTGTCACGCCGTCCAAAGATGCGTACGTCGTTGCGGTCGCGCAGGTACGTCAGCAAACGCTCGCCTAGGTTCGCTTCTTGCGCCGCGATATCGTCGAAGGCGCGTTCGATCGCCGCGCGGTCGCCGGCGCCGCCGCCGAGCATGTCGAGATAGTCGACGATTCCCGCCGCGCCCCAGGCAAGTTCGTAGTTGGGGTTGCCGGGTTCAAGCTTCTGCGGCACCTGCTCCTTGCCGTAGAAGTAGTGATAGAGCCAGTCGAGCTCCAAAAGCTTGTCGTACTTGCCATACATCATCGCGAGATGCGGACCAAACATCTTGTAGAAGCTGAAGACGTAGTAATCGACGTCAAGCGCGACAACGTCGATGGCGCGATGCGGCGCATAGGCGACGGCATCGACCACGATCTCGGCGCCATGCGCGTGCACGCGGGCGGCGATCTCGGCGATCGGGTTGATCGTCCCCAGAATATTAGACGTATGCGTGACTGCAACCAGTCGGGTGCGCCGCGTCATGAGGGCTTCGAGCGCGTCGAGATCGATCTGCAGACTGTCGCGATCGATGCCCCAGACCTTGATGACCATGCCGAACTGCTCCAGCCACCGCCACGGCCCGATGTTGGACTCATGGTCGAATGCGGTGACGACGAGTTCGTCGCCCGGCCGGAGGCGCCCCTTGAAGGTGCGCGCGAGGTTCTGGCAGAGGACCGTCGTCGAGGGACCTATGATGATCTCTTCCGGACGGTTGGCCCCGACCAAGAGCGCCAGGCGCGCACGCGCTGCGGAGAGTCGACGACTCGCGCGCTGCGAGTGCACATAGCTGGCCCCGGTCTGCACGCTGGTGGTGGTCATATATTCGTAGACCCGGTCAGCTACCGATTTTAGCACGGCAGAGCCGCCGGCATTGTCGAAATACACGAACTCATCGGCGAGCGCTGGGAATTGCTTGCGGACAAAATCGAGATTGAGGGGCATTGGAGTTCCAGTGGGTCAGGGATGGTCGGAAATGACATGGATCGGCTGGGTCAGTCGCTCGATGCAGCAGTCCGCCGCCGCGCCCTTTTCCCAGATGAGCATGAGAAAATCGCCGCCCGCGTCCAGTGCGACGATTGGGGCATGCCAGACGCCGGGATGGTAGTTGAAGCCCTGGCCGCGGTCGCCAACGAATGCCTCGCAGCGGTGGATATCGGGAAATCCGTCGCCGGCATTCGGCGCAACGATCACGAGGAACCGTTCAGCCGTGACAGGTACGAAGGTCTGCGAAGAATTCGGATGACGTTCCATGACGGCGACGGTCAGCGGCAATCGTTGCGCTTCGACGCGAAAGAGCGCCAGCCTCGGCTCGCCCGCCGAAAAGGACAGGCGCGCCGGCAGGTCGGCGCGCAGAGCGTTGCCGTCGTTGACAAGCCGCGCCTTTGTCGAATCGAAACCCAACACATCGCCGAACGACGCAAAGACGCCGGCCGTGAGGGGAATGGGGGTTAGCGCTGCCATGGCAAGAACTCAGGTCGATAGGATCGATTTCAGGAAGGTTTGCAGGCGGAGGTCCTGTGGCGTGTCGAAGATCGCGCCCGGCGGCCCCACTTCGATAATCCGGCCCGCATCAATGAACGCCACACGGTCAGCGACCCGGCGGGCAAATCCCATCTCATGTGTCACAACGACCATTGTCACGCCCGTGCGGGCGAGTTGCTGAATCACCTCTAGGACCTCGCCGACCATCTCCGGATCGAGCGCCGAAGTAGGTTCGTCGAAGAGCAGGACCTTCGGCTCCATCGCCAGCGCGCGCGCGATGCCAACGCGTTGCTGTTGACCCCCCGATAGTTGGTTCGGGTATTTGTCGATCTGTTCGGAGAGCCCCACGCGGACGAGGAGCTTGCGCGCCCGCAGGTTGGCGTCGGCCCACGACAGGCCGCGCACCCGGACCGGCGCGAGCGCCACGTTGCGCAGAACACTCATGTGAGGAAATAGATTGAAGCTCTGAAACACCATGCCGGCTTCGGTTCGAATCCGCCGCAGCTCGCCCGGTTGGCTGGCATCAAGGCCGTGTAAGAGAATCGTGCCCGAATCATGCACCTCGAGCTGGTTGAGACAGCGGATGAGCGTCGATTTGCCTGAGCCCGAGCGCCCGATGATAACGACGACCTCGCCTTCCTCGACGGTGAGGTCTATGCCGTTCAATGCCTTGTAGGCTCCAAAGGTTTTGTGGACGTTCCTGACGTCGATGATCGGGGCCATTAGCGCGCCCTGCTGGCGAGCCGTTTTTCCGCGACCCCGACAAGGTTGACGAGGGGCAGCAGCAGCAGGAGGTAGATGAGCGCCGCGCTGATCAGTGGCGTCGGGTTGGCGGCCAACGCCTGGGCCTGCGTCGCCTGTTTCAAGAGGTCCGGCATCGCCACCACGGAGGCGAGCGAGGTGTCTTTCATGACATTGATCGAATTGGAGGTCAGAGGCGGAATCACGAGCTTGACTGCCTGGGGCAGAATCACGTCCGTCATCTGACGCAAGGGGCTGAGACCAAGCGCGCGCGCCGCCTCCGACTGGCCGCGCGGGAGGCCCTCGATGCCAGCTCGCAGAATTTCGGCCGAATAGGCGGCCGAGACGAGGCTAAGCGCCGTCGTCGCCGAAGTGAACGATGTCAGCCGCAGGCCGACAAACGGCAGCGCGTAGTAGATGACAATCAACAACACCAGAAGCGGTATCGCGCGGAACACGTTGATATAGGCGATTGCAAGAAAACGGAGCGGCGCCGGCCCGTAGAGGCGCGCAAGAGCCAGCAGCAGCCCTCCGGCCGCGCCCAGGACGATCGCCGCGACCCCGAGTCCAATCGTGATCCACAGGCCCATCAGCAGGAGCGGCAGGGTCTCGACGAACACCTTCCAGTTCAGAAACGTGTCGAAGATCGACATTCGCGAGACCCCAGTGAGAAGTGAGAACCACCGGTCCGATACGTGAACCCGGCGGCCTCTATCCGATCAGAGTTTTGGACGGTCCGCGACTTTGACTGTTGTGGTCGTCGCCTCCGCCTTCGCGCCGAACCACTTCTCGTGCAGGCCGGCGACAAAGCCCTCCTGCTTGAGCTTGGCGATGATGGCGTCAACCTTGTCGGCGAGTGGCGCGTCCTTAGCGAACATGATCGAATATTGCTCACCTGTCAGGATGCGCTCCACGACCGCGTAGCTGGGCTTGTCCTTCACGTAATATTGGAGCGCCGGGATGTCACTGATGTAGCCGTCGATGCGGCCGGCGGCGAGATCGAGCATGGCCGGGGTCAGCCCCTCATACCGCTTGATCGTCGCGATCTTGTATTCGGCCTGGTGCTGCGTCGCATAGATGTCGCCGGTCGACCCAGTGTCGACGCCAACGGTTTTTCCGGCGAGGTCCTTCAAGCTCTTCAATCCGCTGCCAGCTTTTACAGTCAGCGACTGGTCGCTGTCGTAGTAAGGCTGCGCGAAGCTAACACTTTCGAGCCGCTTTTTGGTGATCGTGATCGAAGATACCGCCGCATCGATCTGGCCGGACTGAACCGCCCCGAACAGGCCGGTGAAGGGGATGTTGACGATGCTCACTGTCATGCCAAGGCGCTTGCCGATTTCGTTGACGAGGTCGATTTCGAACCCGACAGTCGCGCCGCTGGCATCTTGGAATTCCCAGGGAACGTTGCCGATATTGGCGCCGACCTTCAAGTCCGCCGCCGAGGCTGCGAGGGGGGAGGCGATGCCGATCAGCATTGCAAGTCCCGTGGCGATCAATCCCAGTTTGGTCTGCATCCTTGTCTCCTATTCACCCGAGTTGGAAAGGCTGCGCCGGCGGACCGCCGACACCGCAAACACTTCTCGTCGTTTCGCCAAAATTGGTCATACCGGTTTGACCAATTTGACATTGACCGGCCTTTCCAGCTTCGTCAACGCGGATTCTGAAAAAGACGCCGCTGACACGGTTATTTGGGCATATTGCCGGAGTACGGCAGAGGCGCAGCTTGACCCTTAGCGAGGAGCGTTTCATGTCTGAACTGCGCGACGCCCGTTCCGACCCGCCGTCCGCCTCGCGCATGGCTGTGCCGCGCAGTGTATCGGATCATCTGCAGCAAATGATCCTGCGCGGCGGCATGAAGCCGGGCGACCGGTTGCCATCACAACGCGAATTGTCGCAGCAGCTCCGGGTCAGCCGACCGTCCCTGCGTGAGGCCATGACCGCGCTGGAAGCGATGGGTCTCATCAAAATCCGGGTTGGCAGCGGCGCCTATGTGGCCGCCCCGGAGGATCGGGCCCCGCTCTGGCGCTTTTCCGATCGTTGCAGCCCACATGACGTCTATGAAGCGAGATTCGGGCTGGAAAGCTATGCCGCCAAGCTCGCAGCGCGCACGGTCGATGCCGCCGGGATCGCGCGTCTCGCGACTTGTGTGGGGAATATGCGGCTCGCGCTCCACAACCAGGATATCGGCGGCATGGCGGTAGCGGACGCAGAGTTCCACGATCTTTTGTTCGAGCTATGCGGCAACCCGGTGCTGGCCGGCATGTATCGGCCCGTCCGCGATCTCATGGTGGAAACCCAGCGCCTGCCAATGATCCGCTGGACGCGACTGGAAGATACGTTGCGCGAGCACGAGGATCTGTTTGCGAAGATCGCGGCAAAGGATGAGCAAGCAGCGGAAGTCGCGATGAAAGATCATATTCGATCCGCCGCGAAGCGTTTCGGCATCGAGATCTAGATCGGTAAAGGGCATTAGAGAAGCGGACCAGAAATCCGAATTCCACTCATCGCGGTAAGGCCCGAGGGCGAAAAGGCAAGCCGCATAGCTGGTCAGACACCCGTTCCCAAACCGACCTCCGCTACGGAGGCAAAGAAACGGGGCGCGCAGGAAGCCACCGAGGGTACCGGCTTTTTCATCACGCAAAACGGGCTCATTCTGACTAATGCGTATGTTGTTTCAAACTGCGCGGAGATTCGCGTCGCGCTGGGTCAATCGACACTCATTCCGGCCAATCTCGTTGCTCGTGATGTCGCCATCGATCACGCTGGACCGCACACAGCCGCTGCTGCCATTGCGGCCCGGTCAGATCGAGCGGCGCACCCACGACTACGAACGCCACGGCACAACGACGCTGTTTGCCGCGCTCGACGTGAAAGCGGGAACGATCGTCGGCAAATGCATGCCGCGCCACCGCGCCCAGGAGTTCCGCAAGTTCCTCGACGAAATCGAGCGCAACATGCCCACTGATCTCGACATGCACGTCGTCATGGACAACGCGTCGAGCCACAAGACCAAACTGATTCGCACTTGGTTCGCCAAGCGTTCGCGCTGGCACGTCCACTTCACGCCGACGTCCTCATCCTGGGTCAATCAAGTCGAGCGCTTCTTCGCGCTCCTGTCCGAACAGCAGATCAAGCGCGGCGCGCATCGATCCGTCAACGAGCTGGAAGCCGCGATCACCGCCTACATCAATATCCGAAATGCCGCGCCCAAGCCGTTCCGCTGGACCAAATCCGCCGATGACATCCTCGCATCCATCGAGCGCTTCTGCCGCTGCACACTCGACACCCACGCAACATGTGCATAGGAACTTCGGAATCGGGACACTAGAAGCCTTCGTTATTCCCGAGACCCAGCGCGATGCCGTAGCAGAAGGTGTCGAGAAGATCGTCCTCCCGGTCGCTCTTCCTGTCGCCAACGCGGAAGTTCTCGATTTGGTCGAGCAAGTGATTTCGCGAGTG
>JAYUFK010000045.1:0-19105 GCA_043739325.1 Methylocapsa sp.
CTTCGCTCGCCTGGCTGCTAACCGCTCTCGCATTCCTCATTATGCGAAGACTCGCCAGGAAATGCCAAACATGATTGAATTTCGAGTCAGGCACTTAGATCGGAACGCGCTCAAGGCAAATCGACGCGGAGCTGCTCACGCTGTTTTCGGGGATGGGTTGGATATTGGAAAGCGAAGCGCCATGCCGCATTTCCCAGCAGGTCGACAAATCGATACTTCTGATTCAAGACGGGACGCAAGTCTGGAGCAATCCAAGATTTCGTTGAACGCGTTCTCTCTCGGATTCGTCGATCTGGCGAGATCGAAGGGGCCCGCTTCGCGACGGCAACCGCGGCATCTCGGACGGGACAAGTAAATGGGCTCGACCGCAATAACTCCGGCAACGCTCGACGAATTCGTCGCCGAGACGGATCGCCGCGGGGGACCCAATACGCCCGGCGCCGCCACATACTGGGCGACATTTTCGTATCGCCCATCGAGCGCAGTCGATAAGGCGACCAACCCATTTTCAGACGCCTATGCGGCCCAGCAATTGTCGCTCTACAACGAGATCGCGGGGCGCGCGCTCGATCAGCAGATCAAT
This sequence comes from Methylocapsa sp., assembly GCA_043739325.1. Lineage (GTDB taxonomy): Bacteria > Pseudomonadota > Alphaproteobacteria > Rhizobiales > Beijerinckiaceae > Roseiarcus. Next base: position 584 of record JAYUFK010000045.1, read on the forward strand.
AAGCACACGCACTTCCCGGTCGATACGCACGTCGCCGCGCCCAATCCCTACGACCACGGCACGCCGTCAATTCTCGCCACGCATCTCTTGCGCCTCGCCGGGGCGTTTCAGCTCGGCGGCTGCGTCCGCGACGCAAGAGTGCTCGACATGGGCTGTGGTTGGGGCCTGTCGAGCGAAATCGCCGCCTATCTCGGCTTTGTCGTCACCGCCGTCGATATCAACGCCGACTTTGTCGCGCTTGTGAATCGCCGCGCCGCACGCCTCGGCGCAAGAATCAAGGCGGTTCGCAGCGCGTTCGACAGTTTTGAAACGACAGAAAAGTTCAACGCCGTCCTGTTCTATGAATGCTTGCATCACGCTGTGCGGCCGTGGACGTTGCTGGCGCGCATACGCGAAATGCTCGCGCCCAGCGGCTGCATCGTTCTGTGCGGCGAGCCGATCAACGAACATTGGTGGCCCAACTGGGGACTTCGGCTCGACCCCATCTCCGTTTATAGCATTCGCAAATTCGGCTGGTTCGAGAGCGGCTGGAGCCTAAACTTCATCCGCCGCTGCCTCGATCTTACCGGCCTCGAAACCAGCGTTCACGTCGCGGAAAATTCCGATGTCGGCATGACATTGATCGGGCGGGCGCAGCCGGAGCTGCCGGTCAACTGGCTTTTGCGCAACGCGACGATCGAGGGCGGCACGGTCGAGGGGCCGCTGATTGTGACCCAAGGATCGTTGCGGATTTCGTTTGGAAGCCTTTGGACCCCTGGCGATCTGACGCTGATCGTCGACAATCATCGCCCCGGACCAGTCGAGTACAAATGTCGACTCGACGATCGCAGCCTGGTCGAAGGGACGCTGCACTACGGCGAAAACCGCCTGCTATTCGAAGGGGTCGGATCGAACGGTCGCATCGAGATCACTTCAGAGACATGGATTCCGAACGACGAAATAAGAAACGGCGACACCGGTCCTATCGGCTTTCATATTCGCGGGGTTTGCTGGCGCCTGCACGGGCCGTTCTGAGTTTGGCGGTCAGGCCTTCACGACCTTCAGCGCCCCGCCGTCCAAAACTCCCGTCACCCGCACTTTCGCGCCCGCGGCCATATCATCGCCGGAGACCCGCCAGATACTGTCGTTGACGCGAATGGCGCCAAAGCCGCGCACGATCGCCGCATCGAGATAGAATTCCTGGCCGACCAGAGCTTCCGCCCGGCCGGCAAGCTGCGGCGGCGCGCGTTTGTCGAGCGAGCCATAGACTTGCCGTCCGATGACGACCAACGCGACGACGAGCCCGGCGAACAGCAGCATTTGCGCCGTGCCGCTCAAGACAAACGCCATCAGCACGCCGCCCATGATAAGCGCGGCGGCGCCGATCCAGATGAGGAAAGCGCCCGGCGCCAGGGTTTCAGCCGCGCACAGCAAAAGCCCGGCGACGAGCCACAGACCGTAGCCAGGCGGACCGAACGCGAACGCTTCAGCCATAGTGGAATCCTCAGCTTGCAGCGGGCGGGCTCGGCGGCACGATCGCGCGGGTCGTGCGCGCCGGCCGCGCCGCGTCAGCCGTGCGCCCCTCGCCCATCGCGCTCGCCGCGATCTCGGCGATGCCGCCCAGCGTGCCGGCCAGCGAAGCGAGATCCATCGGCATGATAAACACCTTCTGATTGGGCGTTTCGGCGATCGCCTGAATCGCCTTCACGTATTTCTCGGCGATGAAATAGTTGAGCGCCGCGAGATCGCCTGAGGCGATGGCCTGGCTAACCATGCCCGTCGCCGTCGCCTCCGCCTGCGCCGAACGCTCGCGCGCCTCGGCGTCGCGGAACGCCGCTTCCTTGCGCCCTTCGGCCTCGAGCATCACCGCCTGCTTCTTGCCTTCGGCGCGGGTGATGTCGGCTTGCCGCATGCCCTCCGATTCGAGAATGACGGCGCGCTTTTCGCGCTCGGCCTTCATCTGCCGCGCCATGGAATCGATGAGGTCTTTCGGCGGCTCGATATCCTTGATTTCGATGCGCGTCGCCTTGACGCCCCAAGGCCCCGACGCCGCGTCCACGACATTAAGCAGGCGGACGTTGATCTCGTCGCGATGCGACAGCAATTGATCGAGATCCATCGAGCCCATCACGGTGCGGATATTCGTCATGATGAGATTGAGCAGCGCTTGTTCGAGGTTCGAGACTTCATAGGACGCGCGGCGCACGTCGAGAACCTGATAGAACGCCACGCCATCGACCTTGACCGAGGCATTGTCCTTGGTGATGATTTCCTGCGCCGGCACTTCGAGCACCTGCTCCATGACGTTGAGCTTGCGGCCGATGCGATCGAAATACGGAATGATGACGCCAAGCCCCGGCGTCAGCGTCTTGTTGTAACGGCCGAAGCGCTCGACGGTGTAATTGTAGCCCTGCGGCACCTGCCTGATGCCCATCATGATCGTGATGATGACAAACAACACGAGCACGATGGCGAAAACGCTGAACCCGGCGAGCATTGGCATGAAAATCTCCCGTCGCGGCGGCAATTCCCGCCAGCGAATCGGCGCTTGCGGTGCGCCTTGGTCTAGCGCGGCTCCGCAACGGACGCTATTGCTGGCGCGGTTGGGAGCCAGTTCATGAACAAATTCATTGTATTTGGCGGGGTTGGCGCGATCCGGTTGTCGCTTTTCCTGGCTCTCGCGGCGTTTCCCGTCATCGCCTATGCTCAAACGCAGTCCTCGGTATTTCTCGAAGACCTCACCTGGACCGAGCTGCGCGACGCGATCGCCCAGGGCAAGACGACGATCATTGTGCCGATCGGCGGGACCGAACAAAATGGTCCCGCCATGGCGCTGGGAAAGCACAATGTCCGCGCCAAACTGCTTTCCGAAAAAATCGCTGAGGCGCTGGGCAACGCGATCGTCGCGCCGGTAATCGCCTATGTCCCGGAGGGCGCGATCAACCCGCCGACCGAGCATATGCGCTTCCCCGGCACGATCACGATTCCAGACGCGACGTTCGAGCAGACGCTGGAGTCGGCGGCGCGGAGTTTCAAGCTGCACGGTTTTAAGAACATCGTGTTCCTCGGCGACCACGGCGGCTATCAGGAGAACGACCGCGCCGCTGCGGCGAAGTTAAACCACGAATGGGTTGGAACGAATGTCCGGGCCCACGCGATCGACGAATATTACGCCGTCACACAGCGCGAGTACGTTCAGGTCCTGAAGGATCAGGGCCTCAGCCTCAACGAGATCGGCACGCATGCCGGCCTCAACGACACTTCACTGATGCTGGCGCTCGATCCGCGACTCGTACGCGCGGATAAATTGGCGGCGACGCCGAAGCCGGGAGTGGCCGAAGGGGTCTATGGCGACCCCGCGAAATCCAGCGCCAGGCTCGGCATGCTGGGCGTCGATCTGATCGTGGCGCGCACCGTCGCGGCGATCAAGGCGGCGACGGCGCGCCACTGAGTTTCGCCTCGGCGAGCAATGGCTGCCCCTCGATCGCCTCGATCGTCACGCCGCCCGCGCTTAACGCACGCCCCGCAGCGCGCGCATCTTCGATTCGGTCGAGACGCACCTGCGCAAGCGCGATGGCGCCTGCCGACGAGCCGAGCGTGCCCACGTTAAGCTCGCCGTCGAGAACTGGCGTTCCCGGCGCCGGCGTGCTTCCCGCAACGCGCATCTGGATGATGCGCTTGCGCAGGGCGGCGCGGTGACGCATGCGCGAGACGACCTCCTGGCCGACATAACAGCCCTTGTCGAAATCCACTCCGTGCAGCAAATCCATATTGGCGTCATGCGGAAAGATAACGCCATAAGCGAAATCGATTCCGCCTTGGGGGACGCCCAGCGCGATGCGCCGCGACTCGTAGTCTTGGGCCGTGGCCTCGCCCGCCAATCCGGCTCGGGGCGCGATGACGCGAAAGCCCAACCGGGCGTCGCGCGGATCGGCGAAAACCACCCCGCCTTGTTTTGCTGCGACCGCGCCGTCCCAAAACGCCGCGACGCCAAGTTCGGCGCTCACGTCATCGATCGTCACTTTGGCGCGCAGGCGATAGAATCCCAGCCGCTTGGCGAGCGCCGGCGCCTGATCCGCCGGACAATCCATCAGAAAAGCGGCGGGTTCGGCGGCCTCGCGCACTACAAGAAAATCGAACAGGATTTTGCCCTGCGGGGTCAGCAAAGCCGCATAGCGGGCTGCGCTGGCCGCAAGATTCTCAACATCGTTCGTCAGCAGCCCCTGTAGAAATGTCATGGCGTCAGGCCCCGAGACGCGCAAAACCCCACGGTCGCTGAGAAAGGCGAGACTGGCTGTCATGGAGGCTCCGAAGGCGCAGCTGGGCCGGATGGCCCTCAACGCAGATAGGATGTCCCGCGAAACTGTCAACTTTGAGCCAAGTTTGCGGCGGCGGGGGATTCCTTTTGCTGTTTGGCCACGGATTTGCGATTGAAGGCCAACAGGCTTGGACGAGGCGCAATGACACAGACATTTGATCTGATTCTCTCCAGCGGAACGCTCGTCAATCATGACGGCATCGGCGCTCGGGACGTCGGCGTTCGCGCCGGACGCATCGCTAGGATTGGCGATCTGAGCCGCGCTTCGGCGGGCGAGCGCGCGGATTGTCGCGGATTGCACATCCTGCCCGGCGTCATCGATACGCAGGTGCATTTTCGCGAGCCGGGGGCAACCCATAAGGAAGATCTCGAAAGCGGCTCGCGGGGGGCGGTGATGGGCGGCGTCACCGCCGTTTTCGAAATGCCCAACACCAACCCGCTCACGATTTCCGCCGCCGAGCTGGAGAACAAACTCGCGCTGGCGAAAGGCCGCATGCACTGCGACTTCGCGTTCTGGGTCGGCGGCACGCATGACAATGTCGCTGACCTCTATGAACTGGAGCGTCTACCCGGCGCCGCCGGCATCAAAGTCTTCATGGGTTCTTCGACAGGGGCGCTGCTCGTCGCCGACGACGCGGGCGTCCTCGCAATTCTCAAAAAGACTCGCCGCCGCGCCGCTTTCCATAGCGAGGACGAGGCGCGGCTCAATGAGCGCAAGACTCTTCGTGTCCCGGGCGACGCTGCCTCGCATCCTATGTGGCGCGATGCGACGGCAGCGCTGCAATGCACGCAGCGTTTGATCGCGCTGGCAAGACAGGCGCGAGCGCGCGTTCACGTGCTGCATATTTCGACGCGCGAGGAGATCGATTTTCTCGAAGGCGCCAAGGACGTCGCGACCTGCGAGGCGACACCGCATCACCTTACGCTGACGGCGGACGATTACGCGCGCCTCGGCACCAAGCTACAGATGAATCCGCCGGTACGCTCAAGTGAACACCGGGATGGAATCTGGCGCGGCATCGCGCAGGGGATCGTCGATGTGCTGGGCTCCGATCATGCGCCGCATACGCTTGAGGAAAAGGCGCAGCCCTACCCCGACAGCCCCTCGGGCATGACCGGCGTGCAGACGCTTGTGCCAATAATGCTCGACCATGTCGCGGCGGGTCGCCTCAGCTTGCAACGCTTCGTCGATCTCAGCAGCGCCGGCCCCGCCCGCGCGTTTGGCATTTCCTGCAAGGGACGCATCGCGGCGGGCTACGATGCCGACTTTACGATTGTCGACTTGAAACGGGTCGAGACGATCCGCGATAGCTGGATCGCCTCGCGCTGCGGCTGGACCCCCTATGACGGCAAGAGCGTCACCGGCTGGCCTGTGGGGACCATCATCCGCGGCGCGCGGGTGATGTGGGAGGGGGAGTTGACGCAAGCTTCGCAAGGCGCGGCGGTGCGGTTCTCGGAATCCTAACGGGCCTTGGCGGCTCCGGCCTTCGCCATTGCAACAAACTTGGACGTTTGCCCGAACGCGTCGACGACCGGCCTGGCGGTGCTCGCATCGCTGATCTCGGCAAATCGCGCCGCGATCGTCTCGGGCGAGCGTTCTGCATCGGCCAAATAAACACCGGCCGTTTCCTCTATATGAGCGACCGTGAAAACCCCCGCGCCGGCGCCCATGATGACACGCGATGGCGCATTCTCGCTGACCAGAAATAGCACTGCGGGCGTGACAGCTTCCGGCCGCAGCAACGCCGCGGCTTCGGGCGGCAGCAGGCCCTCCGTCATTCCCGTCGCAGCGGCAGGCGCCAGCGTATTGACGCGGATGTTATCGCGTGCGCCCTCGAGATGCAGCGTATTCATCAAGCCGATCAGACCGGCCTTCGCGGCGGCATAATTGGCCTGGCCAAAGTTGCCGAATAGGCCGGACGATGAAGATGTAAAAAGCACGCGCCCGTATTTGCGCTCGCGCATGCCGGCCCAGACCGCTTGCGTGCAGACCGCCGCGCCGAGGAGATGCACGCGCACGACGAGTTCGAAATCCTCAAGCGGCATTTTGCCGAAACTCTTGTCACGCAAAAGGCCGGCGTTGTTGACGAGGATATCGACGCCGCCCCACGACGCGTCGGCCCGCGCGACCATTCGCGCGACTTGCTTGGCATTGGCGACATCCGCACCGTCAGCCATCGCGACGCCGCCTGAAACTTCGATCTCCGCGACGACATGAAGCGCGGATGCAGGCGCATCGCCATCGCGGCCAAGATCGTTGACGACGACTTTCGCGCCGCGCGCGGCGAGCCCGAGCGCATGACAGCGCCCGAGGCCGCCGCCAGCGCCCGTGACGATTGCGACGCGGCCGTCAAAGCGAGTGGTCATGCGCGATCTCTCAATGCGGGGCCGCGAACATCGCCGGCGGCGGCGCCGCGCTGATGCCGCCATCGACGGGAATGATCGCGCCGCTCGTGTAAGCGCCGCCGCGCCCGGTGAGGAACAACAGCGCTCCCGCCAGGTCCTCGGGTTGGCCGAGCCGGCCCATCGGCACGGCGGCGTTCGCCTTGGCCGCGCCCTCCGCATCGCCGAGCGAATAGCTTGTCATGTTGGTGTTGAAAGGCCCCGGCGCGATCGCGTTCACCGTGACGTGGCGGCCGGCAAATTCTCCCGCGAGAATGCGCGTGAGATGATGCACGGCGATCTTCGAGGCGGCATAGGAATAGGCGCCCTCGGACTGCGTGACGAGGCCCATCACCGAGCCGATGTTGACGATCGTCGCCGGCCGTTCCGGACGCGCCGATTTGAGCAGCAGCGGCATCAGATCGCGCGTCAATGTGAACAAGCCCGCGACGTTGACCGCCATCACGCGCTCAAACCCCTTCCATTCGAATTTTTCGAACGGCGCGCCCCAGCTGACGCCGGCGTTGTTGACGAGAATGTCGAGCCGATCGGTCCGCTTGCCAACCTCGGCCGCGAGCGCCTTGACCCCTTCCTCGCTGGCGACGGTGCCGCCAAAACCTTCGCACGGCCCGATGGCGCCAAGCTCTTTTGCCGCCGCCTCGCAAGCCTCGGCCTTACGCGAGGCGATCAGCACCTTTGCGCCGGCGCTGAGCAACGCTTCGGCGCAAATGCGGCCAAGGCCGGTTGCGCCGCCCGTGACCAGCGCCGTGCGCCCCTTGACGGAAAACAGATCGGGCAACGCAAACATTCCGGCCTCCCCCGCAACGCCAGGTCGAAACAATTGGCTGGGCGTATTGACGCCATGATAGCCTGCAATTCTGCGATCCGACAGGACAGAAATCTTTGCGGGACTCATGACGACGAAAATCACGGTCAATGGCGTCCAACATCAATTCGATCTTGAGGCCGACACACCGCTGCTCTGGGTGCTGCGCGACACCCTCGGTCTTACCGGCACAAAATATGGGTGCGGCATCGGCGCTTGCGGGGCCTGCACCGTTCTGCATAACGGGGAAGCGTTGCGATCGTGCCAGATCCAGATCGGCGATCTTGAAGGCGCCCAGATCACGACGATCGAGGGCCTGTCGCCTAACCGTTCGCATCCCCTGCAAAAGGCCTGGATCGCCGAACAGGTTCCGCAATGCGGCTATTGCCAGTCCGGCCAGATCATGGCGGCCGCGGCGCTGCTCAAGGCCAAACCTAAACCCAGCGAAGCCGACATCGCCGACGCAATGACCAACATCTGCCGCTGCGGGACATACGGGCGCATCCGCGCCGCGATCACGCGCGCCGCGGGAGACGCGTCATGAGCGCGCTGCGGCCTTCGCGCCGCACCGTGCTGATCGGCGGCGGCGCGCTCGGACTGCTGGTCGGAGTCGGCGTGTGGGAGCTTGTGAAGAAGGGGCCGCGCGTCGCCGGAACAAGCGATGCGACCGGCGCGTTTCTGCACGAGTGGATTCACGTCGGGACGGACGGCGCCATCACGCTGCGCACTGGTCAATCCGAAATGGGTCAGGGAGCCTTCGCCGGCGTTGCGACGCTGGTGGCGGAGGAACTTGGATGCAGGCTCGATCAGTTGCATGTCGAGACCGGGCCGGCGTCCGACGCTTTCAAGAATATCGCGGTCGGGCGCGACGTTCTCAACCCCGAGCGCGGCCTGGCGAGCGGCGAAGGCGCGGGCTTCGGCGCCAATGTTCTCAACTTTGTCGCCGAGGTCGCGACGCAGCAGATCACCGGCGGTTCCTCGACGATCGCGGATCGCTTTATCCGCGCCCGGCAGGCGGGAGCGACGGCGCGCGAAATGCTAGTCGCCGCTGCGGCAAAGCAATGGGGCGTCGCGGCGGGCGAGTGCGCGGCGAACGAGGGCAGAATCACCCACGCCGCGAGCAAGCGCAGCCTCGGCTTCGGCGATCTCGCCCTGGCGGCGAGCAAGCAGCCGCCGCCCGCGACAATCCAGCTCAAATCACGCGATGCGTGGACGCTTGTAGGCACATCGACGCAGCGTGTCGATCTCCCCGCCAAGGTCGATGGCTCGGCCCAATACGGCATCGACGTGCGTCGCCCCGGCATGCTGTTCGCGGCGGTGATGAATTGTCCTGTATTCGGCGGCGCGCTGAAGAGCTTTGATGACAGCGCCGCGAAACTGAAGCCAGGATTCGTCAAGGCGCTCGCCGCGCCCGGCGGCGTCGCAATTGTCGCCGACAGCACATGGCGCGCGAAGAGCGCGCTGGCGGCGCTGAAAGTCGTTTGGGACGACGGCGCCGCCGCCGGGCTCGACAGCGCGGCGATCGGCAAGGCGCTCGCCGACGCTTTGCCGGGCGCCAGGAAGGTCAGCGCCGAGGGCGATTTCGCCAGCGCTTACGCATCCGGCGCAAAGAGGCTTTCGGCCGACTATTCCTTCCCCTACCTCGCCCACGCGACGATGGAGCCGATGAACTGCACGGCCGAAGTCGGGCTGGAATGGGTCGACGTCTGGGCGCCAACGCAGGCTCAGACGATGGCGGTGGACTTCGCGGCCAAGGCCGCGGGCGTCGCGAAGGACAAGGTGCGCCTGCATACGACGCTGCTTGGCGGCGGTTTTGGCCGGCGGCTGGAATCGGATTTTGTCGAACAGGCGGTCTACCTCGCCAAAGCGATGGGAAAACCGGTGCAAGTAATCTGGTCGCGCGAGGAAGACATGCAACATGACTTCTACCGCCCGGCCGCGTTGGTGCGCATGGAAGGCGCGCTCGATGCGCAGAACAAGGCTTCGGCGTTTCGCCTCGCCGTCGCCAGCCAGTCGATTCTGGCGCGGGTTTTTCCGCCCGCCGTGTGGCTGGGGCCGGATGAAACGCAGGTGCAGGGCGGCGTTTCGGTCCCCTACGCGATTGCCAACAAGCGAACCGACGTGGCGACGATCGACGTCGCGGTTCCCGTCGGCTCGTGGCGCTCGGTTGGCCATTCCATCATCGGCTTCGCCAAGGAGAGCTTTGTCGACGAAATGGCGGCCGCCGCTGGCGCCGATCCGCTGACATTCCGGCTTGCCATGCTTGGCGGCGAGCCGCGCTTGAGCGCCTTGCTCAAACTCGCGGCTTCATCCGCTAACTGGGGCGAGGCGCTGCCGAAAGGCGAGGCGCGCGGCCTGGCGCTGCATACGGCGTTCGGGACGGCCGTGGCGATGATCGCGCATATCGCGCTCGGCGATAGCGGCGCATTGCGCGTCAAGCGCGTCACCGCGGCGGTCGATTGCGGCACAATCGTCAGTCCGGACATTGTCCGCGCGCAGGTTGAAGGCGCGGTCGTCTTCGGCCTGTCGGCCGCGCTGTTTGGCAAGATCGCCATTCAAAAGGGCCGCGTCGTCGAACAAAACTTTCCCGATTACCGCGTCGTGCAAATGGACGCAATGCCGGAAATCGACGTGCATCTTGTCCAATCCGACAACCTGCCCGGCGGCATCGGCGAGCCCGGACTGCCGCCGGTGGCGCCCGCGGTGGCCAACGCGATCTTCGCGGCAACGGGAAAGCGCATCAGAGCGCTGCCGCTCATCGATCAGGGGTTTGGCGTCTGAGGCGGCGCCCTCCGTTTCACCACGCCGGCTGACGCCGTTCGCGTCGAACAAATGCCAGTCGGCCACGCACGATTTTCCGCGCGGTTTTTATTACGAGGCCGAGTAGCGCCGGAGCGGCCGTGCGGCAGAAGGCGAGTTTGCGGATCTTCTTTTCGATGGTCCAGCAAGCCCGCGCGCCGCGCCGGAAGAACAGCACGTCTCCCGGTCCCAACCGGGTCGGCGCCATCGTATCGCTTTCGATGACGACCGAGCCCTGGAGGAAATAGATCGTCTCGTCGCAGTCGTAGGTCCAGTTGAACTTGCCCTCGGTGCATTCCCAGACGATCGTCAGCGCCATGCCGTCAAAGCTGCGCGAAAGCACGAATTTTCGCGCCGTCGGGTTACCCTCGATAATCCATGAGGGTTCAATCGGCGAAAGGCGCAGCGGGACATCGGTCCGGGAGGGAACAATCAACGATGGCGACATTTGCTTCTTCCTCCGCAATAATGCCTCGAATTTGAATGATCGAGCGTTAACGGATTGGTAACTTGTCCAGAGAAAGTCGGGGGTATCCGCCAACACGCCGATGCGACAAGCTCGGATGGTTAAGCCCCTGGTTCGCCAACTTGACGCCCCGGTTCCACGCGCCGACATTGCCCCCGATCCTCAGAAAGCTTGGTTTGCCATGAAGATTTCTCTCGTCCAGATGAACTCGATCAGCGACAAGGCGACAAATATCGCGGCGGCCCGGGCGCTGATCGATCGCGCCGTCGTCGAAGAGGCGCCTGATTGGATCCTGTTGCCCGAGCAGTTCGATTGGGCCGGCGGCACGCGCGCCGAAAAACTCGCTAACGCCGAAGTCGTGCCCGGCGGACTGGCCTATAAAATGGCGCAAGACGCGGCGCGCGAGCATGGCGTGTTCATCCATGCGGGTTCGATCATGGAGCGCATCGAGGACGGCGCGCGCATCCACAACACCAGCGTCGTCTTCAACCGCCAAGGTGAGGAAATCGCGCGTTATCGAAAAATCCATCTCTTCGACGTGACGACGCCGGACGGTGCTGTGTATCAGGAGAGCGCCACGGTGAAGGCGGGCGACGCGGTCGTCACCTACGATTGCGAGGGCGTCACGATCGGCTGCTCGATTTGCTACGATCTGCGCTTTCCCGACCTGTTTCAGGCGCTCGCCGAAAAAGGCGCCGAGATCATCGCCCTGCCCGCAGCCTTCACGCTGCAGACCGGCAAGGACCATTGGGAAGTGTTGTTGCGCGCCCGCGCCATCGAAACGCAAACCTATGTCTGCGCCAGCGCCCAGACCGGCTCGTTCACCGTCGGCAACGAACAGCGCTTCACCTACGGCCATTCGCTGATTGCGGACCCGTGGGGCCATGTGGTGGCCAAGGCGTCGGATGGCGTCGGCATTGTCTCGACCCGTATCGACCGCGCCCAGATTGAGCGCGTGCGCCGCCAGATCCCCGTCGCCCAGCACAAAGTAAAGTCTTTGCGGGTATGACAGGGCCGCAAAATGTGGCTCGCCCTTGCGATAATTATGCTTTGCAGGGTGGGCGGCTCAGCGGATATTGGCGCCTTGTTTCGTGCTGCGGGACAGACTTTTAAAGCCCTCCCACGTCATGGCCGGGCTTGTCCCGGCCATCCACGCGGTCGGGCTCGGCGAATTGCACGCGGACTTCATACCGCCGCAACGACGTGGATGGCCGGGACAAGCCCGGCCATGACGGCCGTTAGAGCAAACGGGAAAAGTTTCGATGGCTGAAGACGATCTCGACCTGGCGACCCTTTCCGACGAGGAACTCGTGCTGCAGATGCACGACGATCTCTATGACGGCATGAAGGAAGAGGTCGAGAAGGGCGTCAACATCCTGCTCTCGCGCGGCTGGTCGCCCTACAATGTCCTGACCAAGGCGCTGGTCGAGGGCATGCGCATCGTCGGCATCGATTTTCGCGACGGCATATTGTTCGTGCCGGAAGTGCTGATGTCGGCCAACTCGATGAAAGCCGGAATGGCGATTTTACGCCCCCTGCTGATCGCCACCGGCGCCCCCAAGATGGGCAAGATGGTGATCGGCACCGTCAAGGGCGACATTCACGACATCGGCAAAAACCTCGTCAGCATGATGATGGAAGGCGCCGGCTTCGAAGTCATCGACCTTGGCATCAACAACGGCGTCGAGAAATACCTGGCGGCGATCGAAGAGCACCAGCCCGACATTCTCGGCATGTCCGCCCTGCTGACGACGACCATGCCGTACATGAAAGTCGTCATCGACACGCTGAAGGAAAAGGGCCTGCGCAACGATTACATCGTGCTCGTCGGCGGCGCCCCGCTGAATGAATCCTTCGCCGAGGCCGTCGGCGCCGACGCCTATTGCCGCGACGCCGCTGTCGCGGTGGAGACCGCCAAGACGATGATGGCGCGCCGGCAAGGCTCGCACCAGGAGCGCGAAACGGTTTGAGTGTTTGGCAAGCCCCTCTCACGTGCCGGAGATGGGGTTAACGCAAGGCGAGACAGTTGAGCGAATCTGCCAATACGATAGCCCAGATCGATGCTGAAGCGTTACTGCCGCGCCGCGTCGCTGGAGCCAAGCGCACCCTTGTGATCGCTTGCGGCGCGCTGGCCCGCGAGATCATCCACTTGCAGCGCGGCCCGCTGGCGCATCTCGATGTGACCTGCCTCCCCGCCAAGCTACACAATACGCCCTCGCTGATTCCCGCCGAAATGCGCCGGAAGATTCGCGAAAACCGCGCCGCCTACGATGAAATCTTTTGTCTGTACGGCGATTGCGGCACGGGTGGCGAACTCGATCGCGTGCTCGCCGAGGAAGGCGTCACGCGCATCGCTGGCGCGCATTGCTACGAATTCTTCGCCGGCGCCGCCAATTTCGACGCGATGATGGAAGCCGAGACGGGCACGTTCTTTCTCACCGATTTTCTCGTGCGCCATTTCGACCGGCTGGTGATCGAAGGGCTCGGCCTCGATCGCTTCCCGCAATTGCGCGACGATTATTTCGGTAATTACCGCCGCGTCGTCTATCTCGCCCAATTCGACGACGAGACGCTGACGCGCGACGCCGAGGCGGCAGCCGACCGGCTTGGCCTTGCGTTCGAGCGCCGCTTCACCGGTCTCGGCGGCGTCGAGAATTTCTTCGCGCAGACGATCAAGCCCGCGCCAGCGCAGGGGGTTGCGTGATGGCCAACCTGACCATTCTGTACTGGCGCGATATCCCGAGCCAAGTCATCGTCAAATCGGGCCGCAACAGCGCCAAGCGCGAACTCACCGAGCGTTTCATCCGGGCTATCGACGCGGCGGCGATGCACGCGCACGCCAAGAGCGCCGACGACTATCTCGCCGACTGGCGGCGCAGCGATCCCTCGCCCTGCGGCGACGATATCGAGGCCGAGGCGAGCGCCGCCGCGGCGCGCCTCGAAGCCGAATACGACACGCATCGCCTCGCCCTACTGGCCAAGCACGACGGTCGCGAGGCGCCGACTTGATCCATGCGCTAACGCCTTCCGCGTTCGAGCCGCGCGGCAAGCGCCCGCCCGCGAACAACCGATTTCGTCTGCGTCTGTGGAGCGTACGTCACAGCACAGCGCTCGAGCGCCTTTATAACATGCTTGAGGCAGCGCTGATCGCGGCCGCGCCGTTGATGCGGCGGATCGGCTATAACAGGCTTGAGCGCACCGTCGCGTTCGTCGAGCGCCACGTCAAGGGCGCGCTGTTCGATTGCCGCATGTGCGGCGATTGCGTTCTCTCCTCCACCGGCATGTCGTGCCCGATGAATTGCCCCAAGGCGCTGCGCAACGGCCCATGCGGCGGCGTGCGCGCCAACGGCAATTGCGAGGTCTATCCCGAGATGCCCTGCGTCTGGGTCAAGGCCTATGACGGCAGCCGCACTATGCGCGACGGCGCCAAAATCAATATTCCGCTGCCGCCCGTCAATCATGCGCTGAAAGGTTCGTCGGCGTGGCTGCGCATGGTGCGCCAGCGCACCGGCGTCGACACATGATGCAGGTCGCGCCGCACCCGCACGACATCGGCCCCGACCCTGGCGCGCCGCTCGTCGATCTGCCGGGGCATTCCTCGCGCGGACGGCTGGAGCGCGTGCTGAGGCGGGGCGAATTCGCTGTCACCGCCGAACTCAACCCGCCCGATTCCGCCGACCCGGAGGACGTCTATCAGCGCGCCAGAATATTCGAAGGCTGGGTCGACGGCATCAACGCCACCGACGGCTCGGGCGCGCACTGCCACATGTCGAGCGTCGCGATTTGCGCGCTGCTGACGCGCGTCGGCTACGCGCCGATCCTGCAGATTTCCTGCCGCGACTACAATCGCATCGCCATTCAGGGGAATGTGCTGGGAGCCGCCGCGCTGCAGGTTGGCAACATCCTGTGCCTGACGGGCGATGGGGTGCAATGCGGCGATCATCCCGAGGCCAAGCCGGTTTTCGATCTCGATTCCATCGGCCTGCTCTCGGTCATCCGGGGCATGCGCGACGAAGGGCGGTTCCTGTCCGGCCGCAAGATCACGACGCCGCCGCGTGTCTTCCTCGGCGCGGCGGAAAATCCGTTCGCGCCGCCCTATGAATTCCGCCCCATCCGTCTCGCCAAGAAGATCGCGGCGGGCGCGCAGTTCATCCAGACGCAATATTGTTTCGATGCGCCGTTGATGCAGGATTTTATGACGCGCGTGTGCGATATGGGACTGGACGAAAAATGCTTTATTCTCGCCGGCGTCGGACCGCTCGCTTCAGCGAAAACCGCCAAATGGATGCGCGCCAATGTCGCGGGCGTGCATATTCCCGACGCGGTCGTCGCCCGCCTCAAAGGCGCCGAGGATCAGAAGGCCGAGGGTAAGCGCATCTGCATCGAGATGATCCAGCAGATGCGCGAAATGAAAGGCATCGCCGGCGTGCATGTGATGGCGTATCGTCAGGAGCAATATGTTTCGGAGATCGTGCATGAGTCGGGCGTGCTAAAAGGCCGCGCGCCATGGCGGCGCGATTTCGTGTCAAAAATGCAGGCGGTCGAGAGTTTGGAGACGAACTAGCCCCCTCTCCCGCTTGCGGGAGAGGGTTGGGGTGAGGGCGTTTAGCGCGGTATCCCCTCATCCGACGGCTTCGCCGCCACCTTCTCCCGCAAGCGTGAGAAGGGGAATGAAAGCGGATTTGGGGCCCTCACGTTACACATTTAGTAAGGACACACCTGAAGCATGACCGAAACCCGCATCTCCTCCGCCACTCTGGAAGTCGTCATTGGCTTTGAGCGCCGCTTCGTGATGATCGGCGAGCGCATCAATCCGACGGGACGCAAGCTGCTTGCCGCCGAAATGGCTGAGGGAAACTACAGCCGCGTGATCGCCGATGCGATCGCCCAGGTCGAGGCGGGCGCGCAGATGCTCGATGTCAACGCCGGCATCCCCATGGCCGACGAACCGCGCATTCTGGCGGAGTGCATCAAGCTGGTGCAGAGCACGGTTTCGGTGCCGCTGTCGATCGACTCGTCGATCGTCGCGGCGCTTGAGGCCGGCCTCGCGGTTTACAAGGGCAAGCCGCTGGTCAATTCCGTGACCGGGGAGGACGAGCGGCTCGAAGCCGTGCTGCCGCTGGTCAAGAAATATGGCGCGGCGGTCATCGCGATTTCCAACGACGAGACCGGCATTTCCGAAGACCCCGACGTGCGCTTCGCCGTCGCCAGGAAGATCGTCGAGCGCGCGGCGGATTTCGGCATCCCGCGCGAGGACGTCGTCGTCGATCCGCTCGTGATGCCGGTGGGCGCGATCAACGACGCAGGCCGCAAGCTGATGCATCTGCTGCGCCGTCTGCGCGAGGAATTGAAGGTTAACACATCGTGCGGCGCTTCGAATTTTTCTTTCGGCCTGCCCAACCGGCGCGGCCTCAACGCCGGCTTCATGCCGATGATGATCGGCGCCGGGCTGACCTCGGCGATCATGAACCCGCTGCATGGCGAGGACATGCAGGCGATTCTCGGCGCCGATGTGGTGATGGGCCATGACCCCAATTGCAGCGCGTGGATTCGTAAATACCGCGAACCCGCGCCCGAGGGCGATTCCGCGCCAGGCCGGCGCGAGCGCAGCGGACGCCGGGCGCGCGTGTGACGCCTTGAGCGATCCCCTCATCGTCTTCACGCCATCGGGCCAGCGCGGGCGTGTGCCCGAGGGCACCAGCATCCTCGCCGCGGCGCGCAAGCTCGGGGTCGATCTCGATTCGGTCTGCGGCGGTCGCGGCATTTGCTCGCGTTGTCAGGTCGAAATCGCCGTCGGCCAGTTCGCCAAGCACAATGTGGTCTCCAGCCTCGATCACGTCACGCCGTGGAACGACGTCGAGCAGCGCTATATCGACAAGCGCGGCGCCTTGCATGAGGGCCGGCGGCTCGGCTGTCAGGCGCAAATCCGCGGCGATCTCGTCGTCGACGTTCCCGCTGAATCGCAGGTGCATCGGCAGGTCGTGCGCAAGCGCGCCGAAGCCCATCCCATCACAATCGATCCTGTCGTGCGTCTCTACTTCGTCGAGGTGCGCGAACCCGACATGCACGATCCGTCAAGCGACCTGCGGCGTCTGCAAGCCGCGCTGAGCGAACAATGGGGGCTTGGCGAAACCAGCGCCAGTCTCGGCGTGCTGCGCGCGCTGCAAAAAACGCTACGCGCTGGCGACTGGAAAGTAACCGTCGCCGTCCGCCGGGGGAGCGACATCGTCGTGGTTTCGCCGGGTTTTCGCGAGCGCGCGCTGGGGCTGGCGTTCGACGTCGGCTCGACGACCATCGCCGCGCATTTGTGCGATCTGGGCAGCGGCGAAGTGCTGGCTTCTTCCGGCCTGATGAACCCGCAGATTCGCTTTGGCGAAGATCTGATGAGCCGCGTCTCCTATGTCATGATGAACCCCGGCGGCGATATGGAGCTGACGCGGAGCGTGCGCGGAGCGCTTGATGAGCTGATCGGCGATGTCGCGCGCGAGGCCAAGGCGGAGCGCGAAGAGATCGTCGAAATCACGCTCGTCGGCAATCCGATCATGCATCATCTCTTCCTCGGGCTCGACCCGACGGAGCTTGGCGGCGCGCCGTTTGCGTTGACGCTCGATGGCGCGTTCGAGGCGCGGGCGCGCGATTTCGGCCTCAATGTCGCACCGGGCGCGTTTGTCTATTGCCTCCCCTGCATCGCCGGCCATGTCGGCGCCGACACGGCGGGCGTCGTGCTCGCCGAAGGGCCGTATTTGCGCGATGAACTGACGCTGCTCGTCGATGTCGGCACCAACGCGGAACTCGTGTTCGGCAACAAGCACCGGTTGCTCGCCTGTTCCTCGCCGACCGGTCCGGCTTTCGAGGGCGCGCAGATTTCCTGCGGCCAGCGCGCCGCGCCGGGCGCCATCGAGCGCGTGCGCATCGATCGCGCCACGCTGGAGCCGCGCTTCAAGGTGATCGGCTGCGATCTCTGGTCGAACGAGCCGGGCTTTGTGGAAGCGACAGAGTCGATCGGCGTCACCGGCATTTGCGGCTCCGGCATTATCGAGATCATCGCGGAGATGTATCTGGCCGGAATCATTTCGCAGGACGGCGTCATCGATGGCGCATTGAGCGAGAAGACCAGACGCGTCGAGGCGGTCGGGCGCACGTTCGCCTACGTGCTGCATGAGGGCGAGCCGCGCCTGCAAATCTATCAGACCGACGTGCGCGCCATTCAGCTCGCCAAATCGGCGCTGTATGCCGGCGCCAAGCTGCTGATCGAGCGCTACGGCGCGGGCGCGCCCGAGCGCATCACGCTGGCGGGCGCGTTCGGCAGCCACATCGACGTTGTCTACGCCATGGCGCTCGGGCTCATTCCCGACTGCGATCTTGCAAAGGTCGCGGCGGCGGGCAATGCGGCCGGCACCGGCGCGCGCATCGCGTTGCTCAACCTTGGCGCGCGCGCCGAGATCGAGGGCGTGGTGCGAAGGATCGAGAAAATCGAGACCGCAATCGAGCCGCGTTTTCAGGAACATTTCGTCGCCGCGATGGCGATCCCCAACAAGGTCGACGCGTTTCCGAATCTGGCTAGGGTTATCGAGCTGCCGGCGCCCAAGGAGGGCGATGGCGGCGGGCCGCAGAGGCGGCGGCGAAGGTAGGCATCCGGCGCTGTCCGATGCGTGACTGGAACCGCCGTCATGGCCGGGCTTGTCCCACGACTGTCCGGTTCATGTCATTGCCAAGTTTAGTTGGAGTTGTCGAGAGTCGAAGGGCGGGGGC
>JAYUFK010000046.1:0-2551 GCA_043739325.1 Methylocapsa sp.
AAGCTTGGGCGCGATGCGATCAAGACAATCCGCGGCGCCGGCTACAAGATTTCCGCGTGACCATGGCCAAAGGCTCGCGGATTTTTCCTTCTATCACCGCGCGCCTGATCATCGGGCTGACGCTCGGCACCACGCTGCTGTGGTGCGGCGCGGCCGCCTATTCCACCTATGTCTCCCGCCACGAACTGAACGAAGCGTTCGACCGCGCGCTTGAGGAGGCGGCGCGGCGGATATTGCCGCTCGCCGCGGACGATGTGCTGGGCCACGAGACCGACGACGGCCACGCGATCCAGCATTTCATCGAGGGAAGCCGCGAATATTTCAGCTATCAGCTGCGCGATTCCAATGGCCGCATCGTGCTGCGCGCCCATGATGCGCCGCTGGAGCTGTTCAACGGGACACCGGAGCCAGGCTTTGCGACCCTTGGGCGATATCGCCTGTTCACCAATACGGACGAGACGACAGGCTTGACGATCACCGTCGCGGAGACGACGCGCGGCCGTCAGGACGCCATTCTTGGGGCCGCCAAGGCGATGCTGTGGCCGCTGGTTCTGCTGATTCCTCTCAATATTCTGGCAATCTGGCTCGCTGTGCGCAGCGCGATGCGGCCAGTATTGCGGCTCAGCCGCGACATCGCCGAGCGCGGCGCCAGCAATCTCGCGCCGCTCGATATGTCCGATCAGCCGGCGGAATTGCGCCCGATCGCCGTCGCGATCGCCCGGCTCATGGGACGCTTGCGCGCCGCGCTCGATGCGGAACGGGCGTTCGCGGCCAACAGCGCGCACGAATTGCGCACGCCGATCGCCGGCGCGCTCGCCCAGACCCAGCGGCTGATCGCCGAGACGAGCGAGCCGAGGGACCGACGGCGCGCCCGCGACATGGAAATTACGCTGAAGCGGCTTTCGGCGCTGGCGGAAAAGCTGATGCAGATTTCACGCGTCGATGCCGGTCTCAGCGCAGGCGAAAACGAAGTGGATCTTATTCCCGCATTGGACTTCGTCGTCGCCGATTGCGCGAGGGCGCTCGATGAGCCCAGCCGCATCCATTACGTCAAACCGCCGGGCGTGAAGCTTGTCGCGCGCATGGATATGGATGCGTTCGCCATCGCGACGCGCAATCTCATCGACAACGCGGTCAATCACGGCGCGCGTGAGGGCCGAATCGACGTGCAAGTCGCGCCGGGCGGCGCCATCCGCATCATCAACGAAGGTCCAATCGTACCGCCTGATGCGTTGGCGAATCTGAAGGAACGTTTCATCCGCTGGCAAAGCCGCAGCGCCGGCTCCGGCCTCGGCCTCGCCATCGTCGAAACGATCAGCGCGCAGAGCGGGGGCAAGCTCGAACTCTTCTCCCCGGCGCCGGGCAGGACAGAGGGGTTTGAAGCCAGGTTGACGTTGACGTCATCCCAGTCGCCGCAGCGCGCGGCGGACACGGGGAGAAACAGATTGTCGTTGTCATGACGAGACCAGCATCGAGCGCAGGACTTTGTCTTTAAGGATGAAGTGATGAAACAGCGCCGCCGCGGCGTGAACGCCAGCAAGCCACATGATGGCGTCGCCCGCCAGTTTGTGCGCACTCAATATTGACTGTCCGAGGGCATGGGATGTCGGCCAAGGCGATGCGATTGAACCGACTAAATAGAAGCTTGGCGAGTGCCCCTCGAGCCAACTGCCCACGACGGCTGACAACGGCACGAATAAAAGCAGGAAGTAGAGCAGCAGGCGGGTTATCAGCGCCGCTTGATGCATCCAGGCCGGCATCGAGACAGCGTCCGGCGGCCGCGCCCAAAGGCGATGCCCCAGTCGAAGCAACGTCGTCGCGAACACCGCGATGCCAAGCGACTCATGCAGAGTAAGCGGGCCATTGTTCGCGTCCGCGAATACCCGCGTTTCGGGGCCGCCAACGCTCAAAACGAACGCGGAAAGCACCAGCAGAGCGGTTAGCCAGTGGAAGCTGCGGGAGGCAAAGCTATAGCCGACCGTGCGCCGATCAGACATCGCCGTATCGCTTGCGGCATGATTTGCGGCCGTGCGAGCCGACCGGTCATTTCGAGTTGTTGAGGATTGCACAATTGGCCTCTCTCTTAACGTTGGTTCTTGAGCCAGCTTCGCTTGAGCAAAACAACCGTTCAATCGAGCATGGACGAATTTCACGCGTCAAGTTAAGCAACGTCGTTTTGGCCTGCGGCGCGCTTCCGCCCACTGATCATCGCGACGACCAGGTTTTCCCGGTGTCGGAAGCTGGCGAGGATGACGCCCGCCAAGTGTGCGCCCACCAATAGGAGCAGACCGACCGCCAGTGCATTGTGCAGCCTCTGCATCCACGTCACGCCCCAGAACGCATCTGTCGTAAGCGACCAACCGCTCGCCGACGTCGCCCCCAACGTGACGATCAAGGCAACGACCATTGCGCCGCCAGCGGGGTTGTGGCCGACGTAGCGCTGCTCTCCGCCGCGCGCAATCGCCTGGAGATAGGCCAGAACACTGCGCGGTGAACGAACAAATTGCGAGAAGCGCGCATAGGGGGCGCCGAAGACCCCCCATGCAACGCG
>JAYUFK010000047.1:0-2543 GCA_043739325.1 Methylocapsa sp.
CAAAACGCTCCGCCCCCGCCCTTCGACTCTCGACAACTCCAACTAAACTTGGCAATGACATGAACCGGACAGTCGTGGACTTGTTCCGGGCATCCACGCGGTCGGGTTCGCTCTTCCCTCGCAATCCTTGGCGCGTCGCCCAACCGCGTGGATGGCCGTGACAAGCACGGCCATGACGGCGGTAGGTATCGGGCGGAAACCGCTTCCGAAGCTCCCCCCTCACCGAAACGGCGGCTCGTCAAAGCTCCTGAGCTTCCTCGAATGCAGCGACGCGATCTGGCTTTGCAAATGTTGCAGCGCCGCTATCCCGATCTGCAAATGCTCGCCGATCGACCGCTCGTAAAACGCGTTCGCCGCGCCCGGCAGCTTGATTTCTCCGTGCAGCGGTTTGTCGCTGACGCACAGCAGCGTTCCGTAGGGCACGCGCATGCGAAAACCCTGGGTGGCGATGGTGCCCGATTCCATGTCGACGGCGATGGCGCGGGAGAGGTTTATCCGGCGCCGTTCCTGCGTCCAGCGCAGTTCCCAGTTGCGGTCGTCGTTGGTGACGACGGTGCCGGTGCGCAGGCGCCGTTTTAAGGCTTCGCCGCGATCGCCGGTGACTTGCGCCACGGCTTCCTGCAACGCCACCTGCACTTCGGCGAGCGCGGGTATCGGCATGTCGAGCGGCACGGCGTCGTCGAGGATGTGATCTTGCCGCAGATACGCGTGGGCGAGGACGTAGTCGCCGATCAGTTGCGACTGGCGCAGCCCGGCGCAATGGCCGACCATCAGCCAGCAGTGCGGACGCAGCACGGCGATATGGTCGGTGATGTTCTTGGCGTTGGCGGGGCCGACGCCGATGTTGACGAGGCTGAAGCCGAGACCATCGCTGCGCACGACATGATAGGCGGGCATCTGATAGCGGTGCCAGACGACGCTCGCCGCGCGGGCCTCGGCTTCTCCCGCCGACAGGCCGCGATCGATCTCGACATTGCCGGGCAGCACGATCTTTTCGACGCCGGTATCGTTTTGCAATTGCTCGAGAGCCCAGCGCACGAACTGGTCGACGTAGCGGTGATAATTGGTCAGCAGCACCCACGGCTGCATCGCCCGCCAGTCGGAGCCGGTGTAGTGCACCATGCGGCGCAGCGAATAGTCGACGCGCACGGCGTCGAACAGCGCCAGCGGGCGCACCGCATCGGGCCGCTCGTCGAACGCGCCATCGGCGATTTCGTCGCCGACCTGCGCCAGCAGCGGCACCGGGAAGAAGCGCGCCAGCTCGGACGCCGAAGCGCCGCCGCGCCCGAGCTCGTCGCCGTTCTCGAACACATAGGGGTAGGGAATTTCCTGCTCGCCGACGCCGACTTCCAGCACGGCGCCGAACTCGCTGACCAGCGGTTCGAGCTGCTCGGTCAGATAGGCGCGAAACGCTTCTGGATGCGTGACGGTTGTCTCGTAGACGCCGGCTTCGGAGAACTTGGCGAAGGCGCGCTGGTTGGACGGCGGCACGCCATCGGGCTGGTAGGTGATGCGCAATTTCGGATAGCGGAATTTGGCGCGCACATCCACTGTCGGCGTGACGCCATCGAGCAGGAAGCGCTCGACCGCGGCGCGCAGGGCTGACGTCGCTTCGTCATAAAGCCGCGCAAGTCGGTCGATCGCCGCCTTTGGCGTCGCAACGCGTTCGAACGCCGGCGTCGATAGTTTGTTCAGCACGCCCTGCTCCAGCTTGGCTTACTTCGCCGCGATACAGGCGATCTCGACATTGTACGGCGCCGCGGCGAGCTTGGCTTCCACCGTCGCGCGCGCCGGCGTATGGCCCTTGGCGACCCACAAATCCCACACCGAATTCATTTCGGCGAAGGTCTTGATGTCGGTCAGCCAGATCGTCGCCGAGAGGATCTTCGTCTTGTCCGAGCCCGCCTTGGCGAGAACCTCGTCGATGATCGACAGAATTTCCTTCGTCTGCTCGGCGACGCTCTTACCCGCCATTTTATCGGCGACCGTTCCGGCCAGATAAATCGTGTCGCCGTGAACGACGGCCTGGGACATCCGCGGCCCCACGCCAATGTGGTGAATGCTCATGCCAGAAACCTCAATTCATCGAGAGACAACAGTTCAGGCCGGCGCGATGCCGGGGATGGCGCCGAGAAAATCGCGCTTGCCGACATCGACGCCGTTGAAACGCAGCAGGGCGTAGGCGGTAGTGAGATGGAAATAGAAATTCGGCAGCGCGAAATGCAGGAGATAGTCGCCGCCTTTCATCTTCATCTTGTTGGGGCCGACCGGGAAGACCACTTCGCGATCCGCCGCGGCGTCGATGTCGGCGGCCTTCAGCGATTTGATGAAATCCAGCGTTTTTTGAATGCGCGCCTTGATGTCCTCGAACGAGGCTTCGGTGTCTTCCATCTTCGGCGGCTCGACATTGGCGAGGCGGGCTGACGCGTTCTTGGCGCCGTCGCAGAAAATTTGCGTCTGGCGCACGAAGGGCAGCATGTCCGGGCGCAGGCGCGTCGCGAGATAGACAGAAAGGTCGACCTTGTGCGCGACGGCATGCGCCG
>JAYUFK010000048.1:0-7045 GCA_043739325.1 Methylocapsa sp.
CCTTCCGTGCGTTCGTCAAGGCGCGGCTGCCCGCCGATGTCACCGCCCGGTTCACCAACTTTGGCGCCAGCCCGGCAATCGCATTGCCCACGCGCTCCGAAGCGCTGCGCCGGGCGCGCCGGGCGCTGGAGGCGGAATGGGGCAAGCCGGCGGTGCTGGCGGGCGCCGGCGGCTCGATCCCGATCGTCGGCGTGTTCAAGCGCGAACTCAATATGGACAGTCTGATGGTCGGCTTCGCGCTCGATGACGACGCAATCCACTCGCCCAACGAAAAATACGAACGCACCTCCTTCCACATAGGCGCCCGTTCGTGGGCCCGCATTCTGGCGGCGCTGGCGGCGTGAGCGCCAATGTCCCCCGCGTCGGCTGTGGCGCGGCGATCGTCAAGGACGGGCGCATCTTGCTGGTGTTGCGGCGCAAGGCGCCGGAAGCCGGCTGTTGGAACCTGCCGGGCGGCAAAGTTGATTTGTTTGAGCCCATCGAGGACGCTGTGCGGCGTGAAATTCGGGAGGAACTTGGCGTTAAGATCGAACTCGGCCGGATGCTGCACCTCACGCAGATGATCGGCGCTGATGGCCAGCACTGGGTATCGCCGGTGTATCTTGCGCGCATCCTATCGGGCGAACCGGAAAATCGTGAACCCGCCAAGCACGCGAGCGTCGACTGGTTCGCCTGCGACAATCCTCCTACCCCTCTGGCGCAGGCGGCGCGCGAGGCGATTGCGGCGTTTGCGGTAAACTCGTCTGACAGTTGAGTTCTGCTAGTATCAAAGTTCAAATCAAGAACGGACAACCCTTCCATGGCCCAATGGTCCAACACCCGCACCTTCCTCGACGGCGAATGGTTCGAGGGCAACAAGCCGATCCTCGGGCCGCGCAGCCATGCGTTCTGGCTCGGCTCGAGTGTGTTCGACGGCGCCCGCGCCTTCGAGGGCGTGACCCCCGACCTGGAACGCCACTGCGCCCGCGTCAACCGCTCGGCAAAGACGATGTGGTTGAAGCCGCTGATGAGCGACGAAGCTATCCTCGAATTGGCGCGGGAGGGCGTCAAGAAGTTCGCCAAGGACGCGGCCCTGTATATCCGGCCCATGTATTGGGCCGAGCAGGGCGCGGTGGGATCGGTGCCGCCTGATCCGGAATCGACACGCTTCCTGTTGACCATTTATGAGGCGCCTCTACCGCCGCTGACCGGCGTTTCGCTGACCCGCTCGCCGTATCGCAAGCCGACGGCGGAGACGGTGCCGATCGACGCCAAGGCGGGCTGTCTTTATCCCAATAACGCCCGCGCGCTGATGGAATGCCGCACGCGCGGCTTCGACAATTGCCTTATGGCCGACGCGCTTGGCAACGTCGCCGAAGTCGCCACCGCCAATATCTTCCTCGCCAAGGACGGCGTGGTCAAAACCCCGATGGCCAACGGCTCGTTTCTCAATGGCGTGACCCGCCAGCGCGTCGTGAAATTGCTGCGCGAGACCGGCCAGGCGATGGAAGAGGCGACGCTGAGCTTCGCCGACTTCGAGGCGGCCGACGAAATCTTCATCGTTGGGAACTTCGGCAAGGTCACGCCGGTGCGGCGCATCGAAAACCGCGATCTGCAGCCCGGCCCGATGTTCCGCAAGGCGCGCGAACTCTATTGGGCCTTCGCGCATTCCGGGTGAAGTCCAGCCCTGAGCGCAAAGTCGAATTGGCGCGAGGCCACGCTTGCTTTAGGGGATCAAGCGGGGAAGCCGGCTGTTCGTTGCGGCCCGGTAAGCTTTGAGGGGAAACTATGAAGATGCGGGTCGCCGGCGCTCCGGCGCAGACTATTTCCGCCGAGCGCGCCGCCGGCTTCGTCAAGTCCGGCATGTGGCTCGACTACGGCACGTCGCTCTGCCAGCCGGACGTGTTCGACAAGGCATTGGCCGCCCGCGTGAACGAACTCGCCAACGTGAAAATCCGCTCGTGCCTGTCGATGCGGCCGCGCGCCGTGCTGGAAGCCAATCCGGAGGGCGATCGCATCTTCTGGTTCAGCCTGCACTATTCCGGCTACGATCGGAAGAAGCACGATGCCGGGCAAGGCCATTACATCCCGGTGAACCTTGGCGAGATCCCTGACTATTACCGCCGTTTCATGGCGCCCGTCGACGTCGTTATTCTCAAGACCTGCCCGATGGACGGGAACGGCTATTTCAACTTGAGCGCCGCCAATCTCTGGCATCGCGCCGTCATCGAGCGCGCGCGGCTTGTCATCGTCGAAACCTGCACGGGCCTGCCCTATGTTTATGGCGAAGAAACCGGCATCCACGTCAGCGAAGTCGACTACATCATCCACGGCGACGACGCGCCGGCGCCAGAGCTGCCAAACCCGCCGCCCAGCGAAGTTGATCGCGCCGTCGCGCGGCTAATCGCGGCAGAGGTCGAAGACGGCGCGTGCCTGCAGATCGGCATCGGCGGCATGCCCAATGCCGTCTGCGCCTTGCTGTTGCACAGCGGCGTGCATGATCTGGGAGTGCACACGGAAATGATGACCGACGGAATCGCCGATCTCTATAGGGCGGGCCTTGTCACCGGCGCCAGGAAGAAACTGAACTCCGGCAAGATCGTCTACACGTTCGGGCTCGGCTCGCGCGATCTCTATGCAACGCTCGATCGCAATCGCGACATGCTTTGCTGCCCGGTGGACTACACGAACACCCCGCACGTCATCATGCAGAACGACAACGTCGTTTCGATCAACAACACAACGCAAGTCGATCTGCAGGGGCAGGCCGCGTCGGAATCCGACGGACACCGCCATATCAGCGGCACAGGCGGCCAGTTGCAATTCGTGCGCGGCGCCTACGCTTCGAAAGGCGGCAAGTCGTTCATCTGTCTCGCCTCGACCTACGAAAAACGCGGCGACCGGCGCAGCCGCATTGTGTTGAACCTTACGCAGGGCAACATCGTGACGACGCCGCGCTCCGACGTGATGTACGTCGTCACCGAATACGGCATCGTCAATCTCAAGGGGAAGTCCGTCGCCGAACGCGCAATCGCGCTGATCGGAATCGCGCATCCCGACTTCCGCGAAGGGTTGGAGCGACAAGCCTACGAGCATCGGCTGATCCCGCGCGGCGTGTCGTTCTAGCGCGGACGGCGAAGGCCAATCTGATCCGCTGCCAGGAGGAGGCGGCTGCGACGCGTTGCTGACGAAGCTCGCGCGCCTGAAAGCGCAGTAGGCGGCATGAAAGAGGGTTCTTCGGGGAACCGGCGGCTCTTCTCCTGTCGCGATGCAGGTCGATCTGTCACACCGTCAGATTTACGATACGCAACGAAGACTTGACCGCGTGGCAACGGAGACTACGCTCGGGCGCCAGCGCTCCCACACAATGGAGAGAACAACGTCAACGCGATTCAAGCGGCTTCTATTCATCGCCCTGGCCCCCGCTTTCCTCGCGGAGATCGGGTCCGGCAACACGCCGCTCGCGGCGCTGGCCGATCCGCGCGTCGATCTCTTCCTCACGCTGGCCTATGGATTTCCGCTGCTGATCATCAGCGAGCTGCGAACGCGGTTGCGGCTTGGCGACGCGGGCGTGTTTCTGCTCGGGCTTGCCTATGGCTTCATCAATGAAGGGCTGCTGGCGCAAACGCTGATCCGCTTCGACAATGTACCTATCGCGGAATTCAACGAATATCTTTACGTCGCGGGTTTCAATCTTGCGTGGACGGCGCTGATCGTTTGTTGGCATGCTTTCATTTCCGTGCTGTTTCCCCTGGCGTTGGCCGACAGCTGGTTTCGCGATAATGCCGGACGCCCGGTGCTGTCCGATCGCGTCTTCCTTCTGCTCGGCGCGACGCTCGCGGCGGCCATCGCGTTCCTCGGGATCGTTCGCACACCGCATCCGCAAATGCTGGCATGCGCGGTCGCCATCGGATTGCTGACGCTCAGCGCGATGGTCTTTCCTGCGCACGACAAAGACAGCATTGCGGCGCAGCCCCGATTTAAGCATTTCCTGTTTGGGTTCATAGCGTTTCACGCGACGCTTATTACAGCGATCGCGATGGCGCACGCGCGCGTCTCGCCGGCGCTGTATTTTGGCTGGTTTGCCCTCGCCGCACTGGTTCTTTTCGGATCGGGACGCCGCCGGGGTATTGCGCCGCCATTACGCAGCGCAGCGCTTGCGCAGGGCGTTTATGCTTCGCTCGGCGCCTTCCACGCGCTCGTCGGCTTCTTCGGCCTGCACTCGATTGCGGAGACGTTGGTCGGCATCGCCTTTGCCACGCCCTTCGTCGTGTGCGCGGTCACGGCTGACCGACTGCCGCGCCAGGCTGCCGAAGGTTAGGTTCGGCCTTTTGTTCGCCAAACAGCTTCGCGATGTCGGAAGCGAGACGGGACCCGCTCGCGGTCAGCGTCGCGGACTTGTAAAACAATCCAAGATAAACCTCCCGCAGGGCCGCGATGGACTTGTCCGCAAGCGCGGCGAGGCGATCCTGCTCCACACCCTCCAGCATCGTCGCGACGCCAGCCCCCGACGCAACAGCCGTCCTGAGAACATTGAAATCCGCGCTGCTGCAGACAATCTCGAACGCGCGCCCCGCCTTTCTCAGCGCTGCAATCGCCACTTCGCGATAAAGCGTATTTTCCGGCGTCGTAACAAGCCGGATCGGCTGCTCGCGCTGAACGACGTAGTCCGGCGCGGCGACCCATTGCATCGGCACCCGCCATTGCACCGCCGCTTCATCGTCGAAGCCGCTTGCCGAAACATCAAGCGCGACGTCGAGCTGACCGAGCCGATAGCCAGCAAGCAGGCTTTCGGGGAGATCGCTTGTCACCGCGATATTGACATTCTCGCCAGCGCGAAAAAACCTGTCCCCCAGCGCGCTCATGACAAGCCCCGCGAGATCGCCCGGCAGGCCGAGGCGGATCGTTTCGCCGTTGTGCTCGATGCGCGCGAGTTGCTCGAACAGTTCGTCATGCGCCTGCAGAACGCGCAGGCCATAGTCGCGGCAAATCTCGCCGGCCCTGGTCAGTGTCAGGCGCGTCGAATTTTCAAACAGCGGCGTCTCGATCAATTCCTCGAGGCGCTTGACCTGCAGGCTGATCGTCGGCTGCGTGCGCCCAAGCTCTTCCGCGGCGCGCGTAAAGCCACGGGCTTTGACGACGGCGACAAAGGCGCGAAGGACGTCGATGGGGATGGCGCGCGCCGGCAAATGTCTCTCCGCGAAATAAGCAGGGCGGCTCTCTCCAGAGAATCATGCGCCCGGTTCAATCCGCAGCCACTGTAAGCGGGAATGAGTGGAAATTCCCGGTCGCACTCAAGCAACGTCACGGCCGGACTGAAGATGCGGCAGCGGCTAGAAAGCCGGGCCGACGCACGTGTAACGGCATTGAATGATGTCAGGGTGTTAAGTGTCGGTTCTTGTCCCGTTTTTTCATCTCCGGTCGAACGTCCGAACGTGGCGCTCGTCCCGTTTCATTTTTCCAGCCTTCGCAGCGCCAATGCGCTGACCCCCTCTGCCCGCCAAGGAGGAATACCCCAACAGCGGCTTACCCCGACGTTTCGCCATTGTCTCAGACGAACGACCGAAGGTCCAGAAAATGTTCAATGGAATTCGCGCGAACAATGAGTTTATTGCGTTATATCAATTAGTTATAAACGCTGACACTTGAACATCGCCGTGCGCCAGTTCTCCCGATCCACCCCACGCGCGCCGCGGTGCGAAGCGAACCGCCCATATAGCAAGCACCGAGCGGAACCCTCGGTCGAGCTGTCGGTAATTATTGATCGACGTCACCCGTTTGGAGGATGACGCTGCGCCAAGCTGATCGTAGTTTACCCGACGGCGGCCTGGTCAAACGGCGACAGGCTTTGCGACTTTTCTGCTTTCAACCAGAATTGGCTACAGCGGCCTTCAGAAAAACCACCGTCAGGTGAATCCCGGCACAGTCAGACGCAAGATCGAACTACTCCTTCCGGCGATTGAATTGACACCTTACGGAGCACTAACACGCACGCATCGTCACGCAGGAGGTAATTATGGGCGCTAACCTCGTCACAATCGTGCGGAATTTTTGGATCGAAAACCGAAATTTCACGACGAATGATGATGGCTCCACTCTGGACGGCTGCGTCGGCGGCGGCAACCACCGATTGCTGAGGTTTGATTTCTTAAGCCACAACGCCGGCGATACCGACCTTTACGTCGGACCCCCGCCCCCTCATCCTCCGCCGTTTCCGCCGCCGTCAAGCATATGGATCTGGTCGGCGGCGCACGGCCATTATCACTTCAAGGAATTCAATCAATACAAGCTGTTGAACCTGCATGACCAGGAAGTGGTGCCAGGTTTCAAACAGGCGTTCTGCCTGATGGATATCGAGCGTATCGATCCATGGGGGCGGGCTACAGGACAATATAATTGTTCCAACCAGGGCGTTTCGGCCGGCTGGTCGGACGTCTATACATCCACTCTTCCCTGCCAGTTCATTATTATCGACGGCGTCCCAGATGGCGATTATCGGCTGCTGGCGACCACAAACTACAAGCAGCATGTGAAGGAGGACAGATATCTCGACAATTCGGTGATTATGGGCCTTCGAATCCAGGGAAATAACGTCCAGCAAATCCCGCTGTTTTGGGGCGGCTGGGAGTCGCTCGGCGGACTCCTGGTTTCTCCGCCGCAGGCCGTGACCTGGGGCCCGAACCGTCTGGACCTTTTCGCCCTGGGCACGGATCATGCGCTATGGCACCGATGGTGGGATGGCTCGCACTGGGGCGGCTGGGAATCTCTCGGCGGCGTCCTGACATCGCCGCCGAACGCCGTGGCCTGGGGTCCGGACCGCCTAGACGTATTCGGTCTCGGCCAGGACCACGCCATGTGGCACAAGTGGTGGGATGGCGCGCACTGGGGTGGCTGGGAATCGCTTGGCGGCGTTCTGACGTCGCCGCCGCACGCCGTCTCCTGGGAGCCGAACCGGCTGGACGTCTTCGCGCTCGGCCAGGACCACGCCTTGTGGCACAGGTGGTGGGATGGCTCGCATTGGGGCGGCTGGGAATCGCTCGGCGGAATTCTAACGTCGCCGCCGCAT
>JAYUFK010000049.1:0-18868 GCA_043739325.1 Methylocapsa sp.
ACGTGCCGATGCACAAGATCAAGGTCAACATGACCAAGCAGCTCGCCGAATGCGGCGAGGCGCCGTTCTATACGCTGGGACCGCTAACGACCGACATCGCGCCGGGCTACGATCACATCACCTCGGGCATCGGCGCGGCGATGATCGGCTGGTTCGGCACGGCGATGCTTTGCTACGTGACGCCGAAAGAACATCTCGGCCTGCCCGATCGCAACGACGTCAAAACCGGCGTCATCACCTATCGCATCGCCGCCCACGCCGCCGATCTCGCCAAGGGCCATCCGGCCGCGCAGATCCGCGACGACGCGGTGTCGCGCGCGCGTTTCGATTTCCGCTGGGAGGATCAGTTCAACCTGTCGCTCGATCCCGACACCGCGCGCGCCTATCACGACGCGACGCTGCCCAAGGACTCGCACAAGGTTGCGCATTTCTGTTCGATGTGCGGACCCAAGTTTTGCTCGATGAAGATCACGCAGGATTTGCGCAAGGAGGCCGAGGCGATGGCTGGCATGGAAGCCAAGTCGCGCGAATTTCTCGAGCAGGGCGGCGCGCTCTACGTGCCGGCGGCGGAGTAGAAAAGTGCGCGTTACCGTCATCGGCGCCGGCGTTGCCGGCCTGACCGCGGCGCTCGAACTCAGCGAGCGCGGCGCCGACGTGCGCATTGTCGAGCGCGCCGCGCGATTGGGGGCGAGCGCTTGCTCATGGTGCGCCGGCGGTATGCTCGCGCCGTATTGCGAGGGCGAGAGCGCGCCGACGCAAGTTGTCGAACTCGGCGCGCAGGCGATCGACTGGTGGGCGCGCCATGTTCCCGGCGTCAAGCGCAATGGCACGCTCGTTGTGTCGGCGCCGCGCGATGCCGGGGAAATCGAGCGCTTCGCCGCGCGCACGCAGCGATGGCGGCGCATCGATGAAGCGGGCGTCGCCGCGCTTGAGCCAGACCTCGCCGGGCGGTTTCGCAACGGGTTGTTTTACGCCGAAGAGGGCCATCTCGATCCGCGCGCGGCCTTGTCTTCGCTGCGCGATGCGTTGGCGCTTAGAGGCGTTGCGATCGAATATGGCGTCGACGGAACGATTGGCGCCGTCGATGGCCCGACGCTCGATTGTCGCGGTTTCGATGCCCGCGATGTGCTGACGGATCTGCGCGGCGTGCGCGGCGAAATGCTGATCCTGCGCACGCGCGAAATATCGTTGTCGCGCCCCGTGCGCTTCCTGCATCCGCGCATTCCGCTGTACATCACGCCGCGCGAGGACGGGTTGTTCATGGTCGGCGCGACGATGATCGAAAGCGCCGCGAAAACTTCGGCGACGGCGCGCTCCGTCATTGAATTGTTGAGCGCCGCCTATGCGCTGCATCCGGCGTTCGGCGAGGCCGAGATCGTCGAGATGCGCGCCGATGTGCGCCCCGCCTATCCCGACAATTTGCCGCGATTGGCGACGCGCGGGTCGACGACTTACCTTAACGGTTTTTATCGCCACGGGTTTCTGCTTTCGCCGGCGTTCGCCGTTCGCGCGGCGACGCAACTGCTCGAAGGCGCGGAGACAAACGATGAAGATCATCGTCAACGACGCCGAGCATGAGCTCGACGCCGCGACGCTGGCGGCGGCGCTTGCAGCTCTCGACTATCGCGACGCGATTGTCGCCACGGCGGTGAACGGCCATTTCGTCCCCGCCCGCGCACGCGAGGAAACACCGCTCAAGAACGGCGATCGCATCGAGATTGTCGCGCCGCGGCAGGGAGGGTGAAGCAGTGAAGTTGTACGGCGTCGAAATCGCCTCGCGGCTGCTGCTCGGCACGGCGCAATATCCCTCGCCGGCGATTCTCGCCGATGCGGTGCGCGCGGCCAAGGTCGATATCGTCACCGTGTCCCTGCGCCGCGAATCCGGGCGATTGCGCGAGGGGCAGGATTTCTGGACGCTCGTGCAAAGCCTGGGCATTCGCGTGCTGCCCAACACCGCCGGCTGCCATTCGGTCAAGGAGGCCGTGACGACAGCGCGGATGGCGCGCGAGATTTTCGCCACGAACTGGATCAAACTCGAAGTGATCGGCGAGGCCGACACGCTGCAGCCGGATGTGTTTGGACTGGTCGAGGCGGCGCGTATCCTGAGCAGCGAAGGCTTCGAGGTATTTCCCTATACGACGGAAGATCTGGTCGTTGCCGAGCGCCTGCTTGAGGCGGGCTGTAAAGTGCTGATGCCGTGGGGCGCGCCGATCGGTTCGGGCAAGGGCCTGAATAACGTCTTTGGCCTTCGAGCGATGCGCGCGCACTTTTCCGATATTCCGCTGATCGTCGACGCCGGCATCGGCCTGCCCTCGCATGCGGCCGCGGCAATGGAGCTGGGCTACGACGCGGTGCTGCTCAACACGGCAGTCGCCAAGGCTGGCGATCCCATCGCGATGGCGGCGGCCTTCGCAGGGGCGGTCGAAGCAGGACGCGCGGCGTATCTTGCGGGGCCGATGATAGCGCGCGACATGGCGGCGCCATCGACGCCCGTGCTGGGAAAGGCGAACCTCGCGACATGAGCGGCATCGAACGCTTCTATCCCATCGTCGACAGCGCCGCCTGGGTCGGGCGTCTTGTCGGCGTCGGCGCAAAATTTGTCCAGTTGCGCATCAAGGATGCGACCGAGGAGCACTTACGCCAGGAGATGCATCACGCCATGACCATTTGCCGCCGCTCGGGCGCGGAACTTGTGGTCAACGATTATTGGGAGATCGGGATCGACTCGGGCGCCGACTGGATTCATCTCGGGCAGGGCGATCTCGACGAGGCCGACATCGACGCGATCCGCGCCAACAGCATTCGCCTCGGCGTCAGCACGCACAGCCGCGAGGAGCTTGATCGCGCCTTGTCGTTCGATCCGGATTACATCGCGCTGGGGCCAATTTTCCCGACGATTCTGAAGGCTATGCCGTTTGAGCCGCAAGGGTTCGAACGCATCGGCGAATGGAAGAAGTTGATCGGCGAGCGCCCGCTGGTCGCCATCGGCGGGCTCAACATTGAGCGCGCCGAGCAATGCCTGGCGCAGGGCGCGGACAGCGTTGCTGTCGTCACCGACATCACGCTCAACGCCGATCCGGAAGCGCGGGCGGCGCAATGGCTGGACATGACGCGGCGCGCCGCTTGAGCGACCGCACGCCCATCGCGCTGACCATCGCCGGATCGGATTCTGGCGGCGGCGCCGGCATCCAAGCAGACTTGAGAACCTTCGCCGCGCTCGGCGTCTATGGCGCCAGCGCGATCACGGCGCTGACCGCGCAGAATACGCGCGGCGTGAAGGCGGTATATTTTGCGCCGCCAGAGATCGTCGCCGCACAGACTGAGGCCGTACTCGAAGATTTCGATGTCGCGGCGATGAAGATCGGGATGCTGGGGAGTGTGGGGATCGTCGGGGCGGTTGCGGCGTGTTTGACGCGAGACCCCTCATCCGGCGCTGCGCGCCACCTTCTCCCGCAAGGGGGAGAAGGGGATAGTCCCCTCTCCCGCTTGCGGGAGAGGGTCGGGGTGAGAAGATGGCGCGAGCGTGCGCCCTTCATCATCTACGATCCCGTCATGATCGCATCATCTGGCGATGCGCTCAGCGGCGCCGGCTTTATCGACGCGATCAAAGTGCATTTGTTGCCGCTTGTCGACTGCCTTACCCCAAATCTTGCCGAAGCCGCTGCTCTGCTCGGCGAGCCGATTGCCCGCGACGAAGCCGGGATGGCGCGGCAGGGCAGGGCGTTGCTCGCTCTGGGCCCGCGTGCGGTGCTGATGAAGGGCGGGCATCTCGATGGGGTGGAAGCGATCGACCTGCTGGTGACGGAGCACGAGACAAAGCGCTTCGCCGCCCCGCGTCTCGCCTCGTGCAACTTGCACGGCACCGGCTGCACGCTCGCCTCCGCGATCACGGCGCATATTGTTCGTGGCGTCGAATTGAGCGAAGCGGTCAGCGCGGCGAAAGAGTTTGTGCGGCAGGCGATAGAGGCGGGGAGGGGCGTGAAGCTCGGCGCCGGGGTAGGGCCGCTGCTGCAGATGAGCCTGGCCAATCAAGCCCACGAGACGAATCCGACTTCGTGAAATGCGCCCGGGCTGGGGTCAGCAGGTCGATTCCGATGCGGATATCGCAGCAAGCGGCAGTGCACCGGCCGTCGAGCTTTGCTAGGCTCATTTAATGAATCGCCGCCCTTCGCCAGAAACCATGCCTGACGCCGTCGCCGCGGACCCCCCGCGCCTGTCGCCGATGATGGCGCAGTATTTCGAGATCAAGACAGCCAATCCGGACTCGCTGCTGTTCTACCGGATGGGCGATTTCTACGAGCTGTTCTTTGAGGACGCGGAAATTGCCAGCGGGGCGCTCGGGATTGTGCTGACCAAGCGCGGCAAGCATGAAGGCGCGGACATCCGCATGTGCGGCGTGCCGGTCGAGCGCGCCGACGATTACTTGCAACGCCTCATCGCGCTGGGCCATCGCGTCGCGGTCTGCGAGCAGCTCGAAGACCCGGCCGAGGCGAAAAAGCGCGGCTACAAGGCGGTCGTTCGGCGCGACGTCGTGCGGCTGGTGACGCCTGGCACGATCACCGAAGATCGGCTGCTTGAGCCGGGCCGCGCCAATTCGCTCGTTGCGGTTTACCGCTGGCGCGCCAGTGAGGCCAGCGCGCTGTACGGACTTGCGGCGCTCGATATCTCGACGGGAACCTTTTGGCTGAGCGAATGCGACGAAGCGGGCCTTGGCGTCGAGATCGCGCGCATCGAGCCCAGCGAGATTGTCGCGCCGCAGGCGATGATCGACGACAGCCCGCTTCCTCGTCTATGCGCGGAAATGCGCATCGCGCTGGCGCCCGTGGGGCGCGACATGAGCGACGGCGAGCTGGCGGCCAAGCGCGTTTGCTTGTTCTATGGCGTCGAGACGCTTGATGGATTTGGCGCCTTCACGCGCGCTGAGATAGGCGCTGCGGCGCTGGCGCTGGCCTATGTCGAGCGCACGCAACTTGAGGCGCGCCCGGCCCTCTCTCCGCCTTCACGCCGGGCGCGCGGCGCGACGCTGGAGATTGACGCGTCGACGCGCGCCAATCTTGAGCTGACGCGCACGTTGTCAGGCGAGCGCGCGGGATCGCTGCTGGCGACAATCGATCTGACGCAGACGCCGGCGGGCGCGCGCCTGCTTGCCGAGCGCTTGGCGAGCCCATTGACGCAGCAAGCTGAAATCAATCGCCGGCTCGACGCGGTCTCGTTCCTCATCGCCGAAGCGAACCTCCGCACTGATCTGCGCGATACGCTGCGCGCCGCGCCGGATTTCGTCCGCGCGTTGCTGCGCCTCAGCCTCGATCGCGGCGGACCGCGCGACCTGGCGGCGCTGCGTGACGGGCTTGTCGTGGCGCAGGATGTGGCGAAAAAACTCGCCGAAAGCGCCGACCTCACAGCATCGCTTGGTCAGGCGAAGGATGATCTTGCCGCGACCGATGCGACGCTCGCCGCTGACCTCAGCGCGACGTTGGCGCAGGACCTGCCGCTCAACAGGCGCGATGGCGGTTTTGTGCGCGCGGGGGCCAGCGCGCCGCTCGATGAAGCCCGCGCCCTGCGCGACGAAAGCCGCCGCGTTATCGCCGAGTTGCAGGCGAAATATTGCGAGATTGTCGGCGCGCGGCAGCTCAAGATCAAGCACAACAATTTTCTCGGATTTTATATCGAGACGCAGCAAGCCCAAGGCGAGGCGCTGCTCAAGCCGCCGCATTCCGCGTTGTTCATCCACCGTCAGACGATGGCCGGCGCGATGCGGTTCTCGACCAATGAGCTTGTCGATCTCGAAGCAAAGATCGCATCGGCGGCGGATCGGGCGCTGGCGCTGGAGTTGGCGGCGTTCGAGACGTTGCGCCAAAAATGTCTGGAACATCTGGAGCCGATCAAGCGCATCGGCGCCGCGCTGGCCGATATCGATGTCGGCTGCGCCCTCGCCGAGCTCGCGGCGACGCGCGACTGGACGCGGCCGCTGGTCGACGATTCGCTCAGCTTCGCCATCGAAGGCGGCCGCCATCCCGTTGTCGAGGCGGCTTTGCGCACGCGCGGCCAGCCCTTCGTCGCCAATGATTCGGACTTGTCGGGCGGCTCTGACGGCGGGCTGATCGGGCTTGTCACCGGCCCGAACATGGCGGGCAAATCGACTTATCTGCGCCAGAACGCGCTGATCGTCGTGCTGGCGCAGATGGGCGCATATGTTCCCGCGCGCCGCGCACATGTCGGCATTGTCGACCGGCTGTTTTCGCGCGTCGGCGCCGCCGACGATCTGGCGCGCGGCCGCTCGACGTTCATGGTCGAAATGGTCGAGACCGCGGCGATCCTGAATCAGGCGACGATCCGCTCGCTTGTTATCCTCGATGAGATCGGACGCGGCACGGCGACCTATGACGGCCTGTCGATCGCCTATGCGACGGTCGAACATCTCAACGCGGTCAATCGCTCGCGCACGTTGTTTGCGACGCATTTCCATGAATTGACGCAGCTTTCCAAGAAGCTGCCGCGGCTGTTCAATCTGACGATGCGCGTCACCGAGTGGAATCATCAGCTCGTGTTCCTGCACGAGGTGGCGCCGGGGTCGGCGGATCGCTCCTACGGGATTCAGGTCGCCAAGCTCGCCGGCTTGCCCGGCAGCGTCGTCGAGCGCGCGCGGTCAATTCTCGCCAAGCTGGAAGCGACGAACCGCTCGGGCGGCGCGACGGCGGTCATCGACGATCTGCCGCTGTTCGCCTTCGCGCCAAAGCCGCAGGCGCCGCCGCGCGATGCGCTGCGCGAGCATCTGGCCAAGGTCGATCCCGACGAACTCACGCCGCGCGATGCGCAAGCGGCGCTTTACGCCCTCAAGAAGCTCGCCGCGGAGAAACAACCATGATCGCGCAGAAAATCTATCTCGCGACCATGCTCGCGGCCTTTCTCTATGTCATTTCTCCTGGCCCTGCGTTCCTGGCGATGTTCACTTTGGCCGCGTCCAAGGGGCGCGCGGCGGGCGCGTGGTTTGTCACCGGACATCTTGTTGGCGATGTCTCCTGGGGCGCGTTGGCGTTTGCCGCCATCATCGGCGTCAATCAGATCGGTCCGGCGTTGTTCCAGCTATTGGGCTTCGGTTGCGGTCTGTATCTGATCCACCTCGGGGCCAAGGCGGTTATGACCAAAAAAGGCGCCGCGCCGCGGGCCTTGGGCGCACAACGCCCGCTGGTCGCCGGAATGCTGTTCGGCCTGACCAACCCGAAGGCGTATCCCGTTGCGGTCGCGATGTTCGGCGCCATTGTCGCGCCCTATGCCGCTCAACTGACCTTTGCCGACGCTCCTCGGCTTGGCGCGGCGGCGTTCGCCGGCTTCGTCGCCGCGGATGTGGTCTTGATTTTCGCCGCTGGCTTGCCGGCGGTGCGGCGCTTCTTCTTGCGCCATGGCAATGTTGTTACCCGCATTGTCGGCGTGTTATTCATCGTCTTTGGCGCGCGGTCGGTTTTCGACGCGGCGAGCGGCGCGATGCGCCGGACCGCGTGACGAGCGCCGGAGAAGTTGCGGCTGCGACCCGTCTTTACCAAATCCGGAACGCGCCACGCTGGCGCCATGAATTGCGGTAATGTCGCCGCAAAAGTTCCGCCCTCAAGCATTGAGTTGACCTGAAGCATTGCGCGTCGCCTTCACCATACTGGCGGTTCTCTTGATCGCGATCCTGAGCGTCGCTATGGCCGCGCCGTATTTCATCGACTGGACCGGGCAGCGCAAACAGATCGAAGCCCAACTGTCGAAAGTTCTCGGCAACCAGGTCAGCATTGCCGGGCCGATCGATCTGAAGCTGCTCCCGGTCCCCTATCTCTCGATCAATAAGGTCCATATCGCCGAAAGCGACAAGGCCGCCGCAACCCTCGATATCGACAGCGCCCGGCTCGAAATGGCGCTTGCCGCGCTTGTGCGCGGACAATTTCGCTTCACGCAAGCGTCGTTCCAAAATCCTGTGCTGACCACGCGGCGCGGGCCGGATGGCAGCTTCTCATTTCCCCATTTCGACGCCAAATCCCGGTCCGAGCAGATCGCTCTGGAAAAAATAATTGTGCGCGGCGGCCGCATCGAGATCGCTTCTCCCACGGGGACCGCGCGCCAGACCATCTCCGCGATCGATGTCGACGCGGAGGCCAATTCGCTGCGCGGTCCATTCAAAGGCGGCGGCGCGGCGGATAGCGTCGCGGCCTCCAGAATCTCGTTCCATTTCGCAACCGGGGTCGCCGCCGGCAACGCGCTTCCGGTCAAGGCTTCGTTCGAAACTCGGGGTTCGCCAATTCACGGCGAGTTCGACGGGTTTGTTTTATCCGCCTCGCCGGGGTCCGAGCCCGGCGCGGTCGCGCTGTTCTACTCCGGCGCCGCCAGCCTGTCCGGAACGATCGACCTTGGCGAAGACGCCGGACAATTCCCGTGGCGCGCTTCGGGCGCCGCGCAAGCGGACGCGCATGGCGCGGATGTTTCCAACCTCGAATTTCGCGTTGGCGAAGAAGGACGGGCGCTTGTCGCCAACGGGTCGGCAAGAGCGGACTTTGCGGCCAAGTCTAACCTGAATATCGTCCTTGCCGCGAAGAAGCTCGATCTTGACGCCATGTTGCGCCGGCAGGGCGAGAGCTCCGTCGCTCCGGGGCGGGCACTCGATATCGTCCGCCGGTTGTCGGCGCGCGGCGGCGTCGGCGAGGGTTTGCCGGTCGCGCTATCGCTCGACCTCACTGCGCCCAGCGCCATTCTCGGCGGCGACGCGATTGCCGATATCGCGATCAAAGCAACGGCGGGACCGAAGACGCCGCTCGCCGGACGCCTGGAATGCAGCCCGCCTGGCCACAGCCATTTTGTCGCCTCGGGTCTCGTCGAGCTTGGCGCCGCCGCCGGGTTCAAGGGACGCGTCGATGCTGAAGTTGGCGACGCGCAGCCGCTGCGCGATTGGCTGACGCAGGATGCCGAACCGTTGCGCGCGTCGTTGGCGGCATTGGGCGAGGCGCTGCCTTATCGCTCGCTGGCGATCGGCGGCGATGTCGACGTTTCCAACGCCGGCTTTGCGGCGCGAGACTTGAAGCTGGCGCTGGATCAGACGGCGTTTGCCGGAACGCTCGCGTGGACGAATGCGCTTGGCGCTGAACGCAGCCGGTTGTTCATGGACCTGCGCACCGACGAACTCGATCTCGCTTCCTTGCCAAATGTCGGCGCCGGAAACAGCTATTTCCGCGACAGCGATCTCGCCGTGACCATCGAGGCGAAAGGGCTTCGCGTCGAGCATGTCGGCGAAACAAACCTGAGCGGCGGCCAACTCGCGCTCAAGCTGACGAAAACCGGCGACAAGGTCGCTCTTGACCGCCTGTCGATCACCGGGCTTGGCGGCGCCGACGTCGAAGCGAAGGGCGGCGCCGATGCGACAGGAACCTGGCTCGAAGGCAATCTCGGCGCGGCGCAAATGCGGGATTTCGCGTTGCTGACGCGGCGGGTTTTTCCCGGCGACGCCAGCGACCTGCTGTTTGATCGCGCCGGCGCATTGTCGCCGGCGAACCTGAGTTTCAGGGCGCAGTTCACGCCCGACGAAAACGACGGCGGTTTGAAGCCTGAATCGCTCGTTCTCACGGGGACTGCGGGATCGACGCGTCTGGATGCAAAACTCGGTAGGGAGACCGCGGATCCAGGTTTGCTGGACGCCTCGATCAATCTTGACGCCCCCGATAGTGCGCCGCTGCTGCGACAGCTCGGCGCGTCGGCGCAATCTCTGGCCGGCAAGGGTCGCGGGCAATTCGCGCTCACCGCGCACGGTCGAATGGCCGATGGTTTTGACGCCGAGGCGAAGGCCACCTTGGCCGGGGCGGATTTCAACTGGCGCGGCCGCCTGCGCCCTGATGGCGGCGACGACGCGCATCCGTTCCTCGCGGGCGCGGGCGGCGTCAAGTCGGCAAATGCCGGACCGCTGTTGTCGGTTCTCGGCTATGCCGCGCCGACGATGTCGCTGGCCATTCCAGCGACCATCGACGCCGACGTCGTTTGGCGCGGGCGAATGTTCAGCCTGACAAATCTGAAAGGCGCGTTCGCCGGGAACAAACTGAGCGGCGCCTTGAACTGGGTGCCACCCGCTGTGGAGACGGCGCCGACAATCCTTGATCCGGACGTGGCGTTGGCGCGGGCGTTGGCCGGGGATGCCGCGAGCGATCGCGTCGCCCAGATCGAGGGACAACTGACGCTCGATCGGTTGCCGCTTTCGGCGTTGACGGGGCTGGCGCTTGGCCCGATCCAACCACCCAAATCCGGCGCGCTTTGGTCCGATGCGGCGTTTACGTCGGGACTGGCCCGCGCGCCGTCGACTGACATCAAGCTGACGATATCCCGGCTGGATCTGACTGACACGTTGCAGGTCCAGAATGTCGCGGGGCGGATCAAGATCGATCCGAGCTCGTTCAACTTCGATGATTTGTCGATGAGCGTGCGCGGCGGCGCGCTGACCGGCCACGCATCGATGCGCCGGGCCGGCGCCAACGCTTCGCTGGCGGGTCAGGTCACGTTCGATGCCATTCCGTTCGATTCGCCGGGGGTTGTCGGGCGTGTTTCCGGGTCGCTCGATTTCGCCGGAAGCGGCCAAAGCGCCGCCGGTCTCGTGGGCGATCTGGCGGGACAAGGACTGCTGCAATTGGTTGGCGTCAAAGCGGCGCATCTCGATCCCGGCGCCTTGGGGCGGATTGTCGACAAGGCGCAGGCGTCCGACTATCCGATCGATCAAACCAATATCGAGCACGTCTTGGGCATAGAGCTGGACAAGCAGGCGCTGACGCTGCCCGATGCAAGCGTTCCAGTATTCCTGACAAGCGGTATGCTGCGCGTCAGCCCGGTCGATGCTGTGGGAACGAAGAACCGGACTTCGCTATCGGCGTACGTCGATCTCAAAACGATGACCGGCCTATTGCATGCTAGTTTTAACGAGCAGCAGACGACGAAATTCTGGAGCGGCCCGCCGCCCACGGTGAACGTCGACGTCAAGGGCGCCTTCGATGCGCCGGCGCGCGCGATCGACTCGTCCACTTTCGCCGCCGGTCTGGCGCAACAAGCGATCGCCCGGGAGAGCGATCGCATCGCCACGCTGGAAGCCGACATGCGCGAGCGCGCTTATTTCAACCGTCGCCTGAAGGCCGATCAATTCATGCTGAGGCGCGAGCAGGAACTCGCTGCGTACGCGGTGGAGCAGGTGCGGCTTAAATTCGAGCAGGATCGCAAGCGCGCCGAGGACGCGGCGGTGAAGGCGCACGAGGACGCGCAAAAGCCGGCGGCGGAAGCTGCGAAAGCCGAGGAGGCGAGGAAGGCGGAAGAGGCGAGGAAGGCGGCGGCCGATGCGGCGGCTTCCATCGCGCCGCCACTGCCGGACGAGGTCCCGCCGCCGGTCTTCAGCGTAACGCCGCCGCCAAAGCCGCGCGCGCCGATAACGCAAGCGCCCGATCCGACGGCGGGCGGGTTTTACTGAGCGCGGGCGGCTCGGGTCCTTCCGTCATACGGGTTCCGGCAATCGTTCGGACGACGGGCCGTATCGGACCGACAATCCGCGAAAGGTTTCCAATGAAATCAGGGCGATGAGTGTGGTTTTTCCGCGCATGCGCAGCAGTTCCTTCACGGTCTAATAACACATTATGTAAATGTTATAATGAAGTCATTTGCGTGATCCACCCCCTTTAATCGACGCGCCGTCCTTTCGAGCGCGGATTCGACCACACGAACTGTTCAAGCGGATTTCGTATCACCCGGACCCAGGCTGTCTTGTCTGCTGGAGCATGAAGACGCGAATTGCCGATGAGAGGTTTGCGTCGCCGCGCGTTGCGTCGATTTCCGCGACAAGGCTGGCGATCGATTGACCGCGTTCGGCGGCGAGGGAGGTCAGCGCGCGCCAGAACGCTTCTTCAAGCGAGATGCTGGTGCGATGGCCGGAGATTACCAGCGAGCGCTTGACGACGCCGGCGGAAGCCTTCGCGCCAGGTTCGAAAAGCGGCGCCTTACTCGTCATCGGCTTCGCCCTGACGGCGAAGGCCATCGAGGCGATTGTCGAGGAGGGTGCGTCGGGCCTTTGCCAGCGCGCGTTCCGGTTTTGATATCCCGTGGGCGGTGCGCTTTGCGGCGGCATCGACTTCGGCGATCTTGCGCGTCTTGCGCTTTCTGGCTCTGCGCAGATTGACGACTTCGCCCATGACAAAGCCTCGCGCGATCATTTCTTGCGGAAGGCGTCGATGGATACGACTTTCGACGCCTCGCTATTCTTCGGCGACTCAGCCGGTTTTACGGGAGCTTCCGCAGGCTTGACCGGCGCGGGCGTCACTCCGGCGGTTTTTGTCGCAAGGCTCGCGGGCTTGATCGCCTTGGGCGGCGCAACCGCGGCCATCGCAGGTTTGGGCGCTGCCGGCGCTTCGGCCGGGATAGCGAGCTTTGGCTCAAGTTTGAAGCCGAACGGCACCGAGGGATCGCTGAACCCGGTAATCGAATCAAACGGAATGACCAGCCGCTCCGGCTTGCCGGCGAACGACAGGCTGACTTCAAACCCGTCCGAGCCGATCGCCAGATCCCAGAATTGATGCTGCAGGATGATCGCCATCTCCTCAGGATATTTCTGGTGCATCGAAGCGGGAATACTGACGCCCGGACCCTTGGTCTTGAACGAAATATTGAAATGATGCTCGCCCGGCAAGCCGTTGCGCGCCGCGTCGCCCAGCACCTTGCGCACGACAGAACGCAGCGCGTCCTGAACCAGCAGATCGTAACGAATGAAATCGGTTGCCATCGGTGATTTGCGCTCAAAATTGCGCGCCAAGGCTAGCGGAGAGCCGGAGTCAATGCAATTGCCGCATGTCCTGCAGGCAACGTTTTCCAAGCTGGTCGATGTCGGAAAAAGTGGAGGCTTCTGTTGCCAGGCGCCTCCGGACCCCGCCTAAAGGTGCGAACCCTTAGGACTTGATTTCCAGTACCAGCGCCGCATTACGCAGCGAGGGCCACCGGGGCATAGTTGTCATTAGCAACTATAGGTTTGACCCGATAACGGCGGTATCATGCCGGGCAAAAGGAACCTTTTACATCCCCCGTCGAACCTATTTCGCCCCCGCCAAAACCCGCCCGATTGTCTGCGAACGAGCTTTGGTGGAGGCGCCGGGTACCGCCCCCGGGTCCGAAAGACTTATTCTGGAGCCAGTTTATCGCCATAGCCGCCTTGCGGCGACGAGGGGAATATAGGGGGTGGGGGGAAGGAAGGGAAGGGGAGTTCCTACTTGAAACTAGCCGTACGAGTGCAATGCTTCTGAATCGCCGATAGCCGTATCGCTTCCTGTTGGCCTTTCAAGCTTGCCACTTGCGGCGCCACGTTCGTCCCGCTGAGCGTCGATACGGGAACACCGATCAATAGAACCCCGACAACATCGTTCCCGTGCGCCTGTTCTTGCAGCGACGATGCCTGGACAAGCGCGGAGTCGACTCTCGCAGACTCGCCGGCGAGATCAGCGCAGCTAAAATTGTTGTAGGAAATTGGGCTGACGTACGATGCCGAGATACTTTCGGGCGATGCGGCGCAGGCGGACAGCACTCCAATGGCGCCCAATCCAAGCGCCAACCTCATCAAAACCACGCGCATGTGCCCGCCCCGCCAGTTCCAGTCATGTTGGGGTAGAATGCTGTGGCTCGTCAATAAAGAACCAGCAATAGCGTCGAACGAGTCTAAATTCGCGAGTGCTTCAACGTTCCTGCTCCAAGCGGCTCAAGTGTCACGACAGCCCGCCGTCCTATCGCGCGAGCGTAGCGTTCTATCGTTTCCCAAGTCGGTTTGACACTACCGCCTTCGAAGCGCGCGATTGCGGGCTGCGAAGTCTTCATGCGCAGGGACAGTTCGGCTTGCGTCAGGCCCGCTTGACGTCGCGCATCCGCGAGCACAAACGCCAATTCCATAGCTGGCCCGATGCGCCCGCATTCCGCAACAAAACTCGCGTCCTTCCGCCACTCGCGGACGAGTTCCCCGAACAAAAATGTTTTGTTCAAAGCGTGATCTTCATTGCGCGCTGCGCTCCTCACCCCGCCCCCGCCTTGATCA
The DNA here is from genome assembly GCA_043739325.1 of Methylocapsa sp. Classification (GTDB taxonomy): domain Bacteria; phylum Pseudomonadota; class Alphaproteobacteria; order Rhizobiales; family Beijerinckiaceae; genus Roseiarcus. The sequence goes on from JAYUFK010000049.1 coordinate 14,060, forward strand.
GCTTGTAAACGATCGCGTCGACCAGCGCCTGGAACGAGGCGTCGATGATGTTGCCCGACACGCCGACGGTCGACCAGCGCGCGCCCGAGGCGTCGCCGAACTCGATCAGCACGCGCGTCACCGCGTCGGTGCCGCCCTGGAAGACGCGGACGCGGTAGTCGAGCAATTCGAGATCGCCGATGTGCTTCTGATAGGCGCCAAGATCCTTGCGCAAGGCGAGATCGAGCGCGTTGACCGGGCCGTTGCCCTCGGCGGCGGAGATCAGCGTTTCGCCGTGCACCTTGATCTTGACGATGGCCTGCGAGGCCGACACGAGATCGCCGCTGGCGTTGAAGCGGCGCTCGACGTTGACGCTGAAATACTCGACATCGAAGAAGTCGGGCGTGCCGCCCAGCACGCGGCGCGCCAGCAACTCAAATGACGCGTCCGCGCCTTCATAAGCATAGCCCTGCGCTTCCTTTTCCTTCACCAGCTCAAGCAGGGTCGAGAGGCGCGGATCGTCGGCCCGCACTTCGACGCCGAGGCGCGTGAGCTGGGCGACCAGATTCGACTTGCCGGCCTGATCGGAAACAAGGATCGCCCGAGAATTGCCGACGCTTTCGGGCGGCACGTGCTCATAAGTGCGCGGGTCCTTGACCAGCGCCGAGGCATGGATGCCTGCCTTGGTGGAGAACGCCGCCGCGCCGACATAGGGCGCCTGGCGGTTGGGCGCTCGGTTCAGCAATTCGTCGAGCGTGTGCGACGTCTTCGAGATTTCGGCGAGCGATAGCATCGATACGCCCGTCTCGAACCGCTCGGCCATTTCGCTCTTCAGCAGCAGCGTCGGGATCAGCGAGATCAGATTGGCGTTGCCGCAGCGCTCGCCCAGTCCGTTGAGCGATCCCTGCACTTGCCGTGCGCCGGCGCCGACCGCCGCCAGCGAATTCGCCACGGCGTTTTCGGTGTCGTTGTGCATGTGCACGCCGACGCGCGCGCCGGGGATCGTTTTGGCGACTTCGGCGACAATTGTCTCCACCTCGTGCGGCAATGTTCCGCCGTTGGTGTCGCAAAGCACGACCCACCGGGCGCCGGCGTCGAGCGCGGTTTTCGTACAGCGGAGCGCGTAGTCGGGATTGGCTTTGTAGCCATCGAAGAAATGCTCGCAGTCGACCATCGCCTCGCGGCCCGCCGCGACCGCGGCCTTGACGCTTGCATCGATGCTTTCGAGGTTTTCCTCGAGCGTGCAGCCGAGCGCGACGCGGACATGATAGTCCCACGCTTTCGCGACGAAGACGATGGCGTCGGCGTCGGCCGCGAGCAAGGCGGCGATTCCGGGATCATTGTGCGTTGAGCGGCCGGGGCGGCGCGTCATGCCGAAGGCGCAGAATTTGGCGTTTTGCTTCGGCTTTTTCTGAAAAAATTCGGTATCGACAGGATTGGCGCCGGGATAGCCGCCTTCGATGTAATCGACGCCGAGCCTGTCCAGCAGCGCCGCGATCTGGCGCTTGTCCTCGAGCGAAAAATCGACGCCCGGCGTCTGCGCGCCATCGCGCAGCGTCGTGTCAAAGAGATAGAGGCGTTCGCGCGGCATATTGGCCTGGCCTTCAGTGATGCGTGGGTTCGGGTTGAGCGGAATCGGCTTTGGCGAGCGGCTTGGTCATCGTCGTATTGGCGAGCCATTGCTCGTCGAGGCGCACGAGATTGCGCCTCTGCGCGACAAAGCCCTGACGATCGAAAACGCTGCGAGCGGTGTCGCTCACTTCGCTGGTAAGTTGCATGGTCCCGCGCGATTGCGCCAGCCGCGCCAACGCATCGATGAGCGCGGTTCCGATGCCGCGTCGCGCATGGTCTGGATCGACGTAGAGCATGTCGATGAGGTCTGGCCCCTTCAGGCTGGCGAAGCCGACCGGCTCGCCGGCGATTGTCGCGACAAGCGTCAGAGCGCCGGTCAATCTTGCTGCGAACGCCGGCTCGTCATCAGCGCTCTCGACCCAAGCGGCGCGTTGAGCGTCATCGTAGTCGTCGCCGGCAAGCTCCTCGACGCTGGCGCGAAATATTTCGGCGCAGCGCGGCAGGTCTTTTGGCAGGAGCGGACGCATGGCGAGGGGCGCGCTCATCGCTTCAGCGTCCACTTCGCTGTGCCGTCCTTGTTGTCCTTGATGGCGACGCCCATAGCCGCGAGTTGGTCGCGCAGTCGATCGGACTCAGCCCAGTTTTTGTTGGAGCGCGCGGTCGCGCGGTCGGCGATAATCCCATTGACCAGATCAACGTCTACGGCAGCGTCCACTATCGCCGAAGCCAAGTGTTGCGATTTCGTCTGCATCAGCAGACCAAGCAAGTTAGCGCTGGCTTTCAGCCGCGCTGGGGCAGGTTCCTGGCCGAATTCGCTGAGGCCAAAAATCATAACACCGAATTCGGCGGGATGAGCCATCCGATGAAGGTCGACGAGAGCAGCCGGTGTGTTGAGATCATCAAGTAGTGCGGCCCCCACGCCTTGAGAAACAACATCGCCAGAAGGAACGTCGCCAACCGCATCGTACCATCGTTCAAGCGTGCTCTCCGCCTCTTCGAGCGCCTTCACCGTCCAGTCGATCGGCTGTCGGTAATGCGTTCGCAGCATCGCAAGCCGCAGCACTTCGCCGGGCCATCGCCGCCCGCCGAATTTGTCAGTGTGCAGCAGGTCATGAATCGTCACGAAATTGCCGAGGCTCTTCGACATTTTCTCGCCTTCGACCTGCAGGAAGCCGTTATGCATCCAGTAGTTCGCCATGCGCGGCACACCAAACGCGCAGCACGATTGCGCGATCTCGTTTTCGTGGTGCGGGAAAACCAGATCGACGCCGCCGCCGTGAATGTCGAAGATATTCTTTTGCGGATCGTCGCAGGCAAGTCCGCCGCCGAGCGGCGCGAGCAGCGTCGCCATCGACATCGCCGAGCATTCGATATGCCAGCCCGGCCGCCCGAGAGCGGATATGCCGCACGGACTCGGCCAGCCCGGCTCGCCGGGCTTTGACGGCTTCCACAACACGAAATCCATCGGGTCGCGCTTGTACGGGGCGACCTCGACGCGCGCGCCAGCGAGCATTTCGTCGAGCGAGCGGCGCGCCAGCGAGCCATAGCGCGGCGCGCCGGTAAACTTGTCCATCGCGGCGGGCGAGAACAGCACATTGTCCTCGGCGACATAGGCGAGGCCGCGCGCAAAGAGCCGCTCGATAATCGCGCGCATCGCGTCGATGTGTTCGGTGGCGCGCGGCTCATAGGTCGGCGGCAGGCAGCCGAGCGCCGCGACGTCGGCATGAAACTGGCGCTCCGTTTCAGCGGTGACCTTGGCGATCGCGGCGTTGAGGCTTTCGTCAGGAAAATCGCGGACTGCGCGCGCGTTGATCTTATCGTCGACGTCGGTGATGTTGCGGGCGTAATAGACGTTTTCCGCGCCGTAGCGATGGCGCAGCAGCCGGAACAGCACGTCAAATACGATCACCGGACGCGCGTTGCCGATATGGGCAAAGTCATAGACCGTGGGACCGCAGACATACAGACGCACATGCGCGGGATCGATCGGCGCAAAATCGTCCTTCTTGCGTGTCAGCGTGTTGTAAAGCCGCAAACTATTCGACATTTTCCCCACCGGGCGCGCGAACGCCAGTCCAGGCTGGCCAGAGCGAACGTTTATCTCGATAGGGGTGAGAAAGACGCAGTCCAGCCAGCAACGAAGCTAGCTGCAAATAATGATAATTCGGCAAATTATCATGCGTGGCGTCATGCCTTACTCTGTCCCGCAGGCCCCGGTGGATGTCAAGTCGCGCAAGACAATTGGCATTCCCCGGCGTTAACCCGACTTTCACGGCGCCGCGGCACACTGCAATCGATTCTTCCTTCCCCCGCAAACTTTTTGAGCAATCAATGCGCTTCGTTGGTTTTTGGCCGGTCGTTGTTCGGATTATTTCTTCGCTGCTATTCGCTGTCGGCCCGGTTGGGCAGAGTCGCGCGGCGGGAGCCCACGCGTTCATCGTTTCCGCCACGGACGGCTACGGCGTCGAGGATTGCCTGGGCGAGCGAGGCGACTGCGGCCGCATCGTCGCGGATGCCTGGTGCGAGGCGCATGGCCGCGGTCCGGCAATCTCGTTCGGCCGCGCCGAAGACGTCACCGGCGCAATCAGCCTGGCGCGCAACGGCGCCGCCGCCGAACCGCCCTACATCGTCACCTGCGGCGAATAGCGCTGAGGGTTCAGCGAACGAAATCGGCGCATTTGGGCACGTTGGCATCGCCCGCGCTCCATGGCTGGATCGGCACGGTCGAAGTTGAATTCTTCGGCGATCCGTCGACGAGCTTATCGGTATAAGTCATATATATCAATATGTTGCGCTTGACGTCGCAGCCGCGGACGATCTGCATCTTTTTGAAAAACAGCGATCGGCGCTCCTGAAACACGACCTCGCCCTGGTCGAATTTGTCCTTGATCTTGATCGGGCCGTATTGCCGGCACGCCAGCGAAATGTCCGAGGTTTGCTCGGCCAACCCAAACGCGCCCGACAGGCCGCCCTTTTCCGGCGCCGTATAGTGGCAGGCGACGCCGTCGATCACCGGGTCGTCAACGCCATAGACCCCCAGTTTGTCGTTCGGCGTCAGCAGCTTGAAGGTTGTGGATTTGCGGAAAATAAGGTCGGGCCCGCCGGATTCAGCCAATGAAGGCGCCGCAGCGGCGCAGACAAGGACAAAGCCTATTGCAGCAATCAGAAGGTTAGACTTCAACAAAGTTCTCCATTGGCTGAAGGTGTGGCCGCAACATCGCGCTGGCGCATAGAAGCCGCCGCCAACATAGGGCTGCA
>JAYUFK010000050.1:0-2503 GCA_043739325.1 Methylocapsa sp.
AGCGCGTGGGATGAAATTGCAGTCGTAAAGGTTGGTCAATAAGCGGAGTTCCCAATCTCGGCATTACCGCGACTTTCGTCTGTCAACGTGACAGTGCCGGAGGTTTGCCGCTTTCCATTTCCTGACCGCACATTGAAAAAAGTGCGTCAAACCGCACTTAACCGCCTGAGATCGTTCAACCCGCAACCAAAGTGCGGATTTCTTGCCTGACCCAACCCGCCTCACGCCGGCAGCGTCAACATCCCCGCCCCGCCGCTCTCCAGCCCGAACAGCAGGCGCGCCCCCGTCGCGTCCCAGGCCATCGCGCTGACCCCGGCGCCGCCTTCGCCGCGCACCAGAATCTCCGCCGCGTCGGCCAGGCGGCAGAGCAGAATGAAGCCGTCGGCGTAGCCGATGGCGACGACGAGCGCCTTGGGGTGGCAGGCGACCGACGTGACCCGCGCGGGACGCACGCCGCATTCGCGCGGCGGCTTGCCCATCGGGCCGTCCTTGTCCTTGAACGGCCAGATGATGCAGGCGTCGGCCCCCGATGTCGCCAGCCACGCGCCGTCATGCGACCATGACAGGCTGCGCGTCTTGCCGGGATAGCCGGTCATCCGCATGTTTTTCGAATCGGCGAGCCGCCAGCCGTGCAGGCTGTTTTCCTGCATCGAGGTGACGAGAAACCGCCCGTCCGGCGAAGCGCTCGCGTCCAGATGCGAGCCCTTCCATTCCAGCGACACCGGCTCGGCCGCGGCGTTGGGAAACCACAGCGACACGCCATTGTAATGCGCCAGCGCGAGGCGAAAACCCTTGGGCAGGAAGGCGAGGCCGCGCACCGTCGTCGGCGCGGCAAAACTCTTGACGACGCCCGCGCCATCGCGCACCCGGGCTTCCTTGCCGGCGCTCCACGCGATCGCATCGCCGCGCAGCGCCAGCGCGTCGATCCAGCGCCCCTTCTCGTGGGCGATCTCCCTGTGCGCGCCGTTGGCCGAGAGGGCGACGACGCGGCCATCGTCGCCGCCCGTCAGCATCGTCGCGCCATCCGCTGTCGCCGCCAGAATGCCCGCGCCGGGATGCGCCTCGATGCGCCTGAACGCGCCCGGCTCGCCCAGCAACACGCCGCCATCGGCGAGCGCCAGCGCCGGCGTCCCCTGCAGGAAGCCGACCGTCATCACATGCGCGTCGGCCTCAAGCGGCTGGAGATGCTGGGCGAGCGAGGGCGAAGCGTCCGCCATACTTTATCAGTCTCCGGGAGTGTTTTCGGTCAGGCGGCGCAGGCCAGGAAACCCTTGCGGATTTCAGCTTCATCGAGATCGCGGCCGATGAACACGACCTTCGAGCAGCGCTCCTCGCCGGGCTTCCAGGCGCGCTGCGGCTCGCCGTCGAGCATCATGTGCACCCCCTGAAACACGAAGCGCTTGTCGTCGTCCTTGAACGCCACGATGCCCTTGCAGCGCAGGATGTTGGGGCCCTGCGTCTGCGTGAGATCGTTGATCCACGGCATGAACTTGGCGGGATCGACATCGCCGTCGATGCGCGCCGAAATCGATTGCATGTGCTCGTCGTGGTAGTGCTTGAGGCCGTGCCGGTGATCGTGATGATGATCGGGACCGTGGTGATCGTGGTCGTGATCGTCGACCTCGAGGAAAGCCGGCTCGATCTCGAGAATGCGATCGAGATCGAAGGCGCGGCGCTCCAGCACGTCGGCGATAGCGACGTTACAGCGCTCGGCGCGGTGCAGCTTGGCGTAGGGATTGATGGCGCGGATGCGGGCCTCGACCTCGCGCAATTGTTCGGGCGTGACGAGATCGGTCTTGTTGAGCACGATGACGTCGGCGAAGGCGATCTGGTTTTTGGCTTCGGGCGCATCGCGCAGGCGCGCCGCCAGCCATTTGGCGTCGGCGACGGTGACCACCGCATCGAGGCGCGCGGCGGCCTGCACATCCTGATCGACGAAGAACGTCTGCGCGACGGGCGCGGGATCGGCGAGGCCGGTGGTCTCGACAATGATCGCGTCGAAGCGACCCTTGCGCTTCATCAGGCCCTCGACGATGCGGATGAGATCGCCTCGCACGGTGCAGCAGATGCAGCCGTTGTTCATCTCGAACACTTCCTCGTCGGCGCCGACGACCAGCTCGTTGTCGATGCCGATCTCGCCAAACTCGTTGACGATCACAGCGTATCTGCGGCCGTGCTCTTCGCTTAGGATGCGGTTGAGCAGCGTCGTCTTTCCCGCGCCAAGATAGCCGGTGAGGACGGTGACGGGGATTTTTTCGTTCTGTGCGATTTCCTGGAGTTTGGACGTGTTGGCGCTTGGCATTGGGATGACGAGCCTCCTGGCGCCCGCTTAGTAGGGCGTGAATTCGCCCCCGATATAGTCCGGCGCGGGGAAAATGGTAAGGGGTTGCGATCCTTCTACGCGCAGCGGGGAAGGTGGCCGGATGTCCAGACCGATTAGATTGGTAACACGCTAGACCGGGATGATGGGTGACAGTTTTCTGTCGGCGGGAGGACTGCCGAT
>JAYUFK010000051.1:0-6929 GCA_043739325.1 Methylocapsa sp.
AAGTTCCCAAAAATTGGGCCGAGTTCTGCGACTCAGTCACAGACAACTTCCGCGTCATCAAACCTGGAGATTTTCGGGTTATGGCGTGAACCAAGTATAACATAAAATGAGCACTTTATGTCATATTGCTTCGCGTCCCCGAATGGACCATCCAACATGAACGTTTCGATTGGCGAGCGCTGGCAGGATTTCGTCGAACGGGTCGTCCGCGCTGGCCGCTATGGCTCCGCCAGCGAAGTCGTGCGCGAGGGACTTCGGCTGGTCGAGGAGCGCGAGGCCAAGCTGCTGGCGTTGCGCGCGACGCTGGAGGCCTCGATCTCGCAGGGAGGCGAAGTCACCGATACGGAACTCGACGCCGCCTTCGCCGCCAAAAGCGCTGAACTGAAGGCCAAGGGACATGGCGCGTGAGGCGCGCGACGTTTCTTGCCTCCGTTCGCGCCGATCTCCCCTCGATCCTGACCTACATCGCCGACGAAAGCGGAAGCGTCGCGGTTGGCGAAGCCTTCGCGCGCAGGCTCCGCGCCAAATGCCATGAACTGGCCGCGCTCGAAGCTGTGATCGGCCGCGCCCGCCCTGAATTGCGCGAGGACATCCGCAGCTTCCATATGTGGGGTACGTGATCTTCTTTCGCTATTTCGCGGGACGGTTCGAAGTGGTAAACATTCTTAAAGGGCATCGCGATATTGGGGCCTATTTTGGCAGGCCAGACGAATCGTAGTTGCCGGCGACGCGCGCGCCGCCAGACGCTATCCCCAGCTAAGCGACCGCAATCAATCCCGCAACCCGCGCCACTGCATTGTTGATCGCCGCCTCTGCGGAATAGCCCACAGGTGCAAAATTCTACTTGCCCGTTAAACTCTCCTTATGATAAGTATGCTTATCATAAGTCATGCCATACACAAAGCCCCTTAGCCCGGCGAAGGAATTCGCGTTTTCCCTCAATGATGTCGCGCGCCTGCTGCGGACTTATTCGAATCAGCGCGCCCGCGCTGTGAATATGACCCGCGCGCAATGGGCGGTGTTGGCGCGGTTGCAGCGCTCGCAGGGCGTCAAGCAAAGCGAACTGGCGGATGCACTCGATCTCGCGCCGATCTCGCTGGCCCGACTCATCGACAAGCTCGCCGACCTCGGCCTTGTCGAGCGCCGCGACGATGCAACCGACCGGCGCGCCAATCGTTTGTATCTAACGGACAAGGCGACCCCGTTGCTGGAAAAGCTGGGGGCGCTTGGCGAGGACGTGATGGGCCGCGCGCTTGCCGGCGTCGACGCTACATCCATCGCCGAAATGAACAAGAATATGTCCCGCATCAAGGCCAATCTGAAGGCCCAACTGAACTGCAAAGGCTGAGAAATTGTCGCAAGTAACGCCCCTTAACCCGCGCGATCGTCATGGCGACAACGCGCCCTCTGTGGCGCCGGCGCATCCGCCCCAGGTCGCGCCCGCTCCCCCGCCGCCCGCCCCCGCCAGGCGCCGCGGGCGAAGCTTTACACGCAGCACGCTGCTCATCGTCGTGCCGCTGCTCGCGCTGGCGATCGGTTTCGCCTGGTGGCTGTCAGGCGGGCGCTATGTCGGGACCGACAACGCCTATATCGGCGCCGACAAAGTGCTCATCACGCCGCAGGTTTCCGGGGCGATTCTCAGCGTGCATGTCGTCGAGGGCCAGCGCGTCAACGTCGGCGATGAATTGTTCGCTATCGATCCCGCGCCCTATCGCACCGCGCTGGCGCTCGCCAACGGACGCCTCGGCGCGGCGCAGGCAGCATTCGCGAACCTGCGTTCGAGCTATACGAGCAATCTCGATCAGATCAAGATGGGCCAGCAGGCCGTCGACGTGCGCCAGGCCGACTACGATCGCAAGATGGCGTTGCTGGCGCAGCACTCGGGTACGCGCGTCGATAGCGACAACGCCGCGGCGGCACTGATCCAGGCCAAGCAGATCCTCACCTTCGTGCGACAGCAGCAGGACGCGACGCTGGTGAAGCTCGGCGGCGCCATCGACGCGCCGATCGAGAAATTCCCCGACTATATCCAGGCGAAAGCCCAGGTTGAGGATGCCGAGCGCAATCTTGGCAACACCAAGATTGTCGCGCCGATCGCCGGGGTCGCGACGCAGGTGACGCAGATCCAGCTTGGCCGCTTTTCGCCGGCCGGCTCGCCGGTGTTCGCCATCGTCGCCGACAAGGGCCTGTGGGTCGACGTCAATCCAAAAGAATCCGATCTCACCTATGTCCACACGAGCCTTGGCGCGACGGTGACGGTCGACGCATTCCCCGATCGCCAGTGGCGCGGCAACGTGTGTTCGATCGCGCCGGGAACGGGCGCCGAGTTCGCGGTATTGCCGCCGCAGAACGCCAGCGGCAACTGGGTCAAGGTCGTCCAGCGCGTTCCGCTGCGCGTCTGCTTTGACGCCAACGAGGACATGACGAATTTGCGCGCCGGCATGAGCGCCTATGTCGCGATCGACACTGGCCGCTCGCGCACATTGAGCGGCGTCGCCGACTACTGGAAGAGCTGGATTCCTGGCCTGTCCGCGAGCGCGGCGCAAAAATGAGCGGCGCCAAAGCCACGGAGGAAATGGAGCCGGCGGCGCGCGTCATGCTGACGGTCTGTGTGATGATGGCGACCGTCATGCAGGCGCTCGACACGACGATCGCCAATGTCGCCCTGCCCTACATGCAGGGTTCGCTTTCGACGACGCAGGATCAGGTCAACTGGGTGTTGACTTCCTACATCGTCGCCGCCGCGATCATGACTTCGCCGCTCGGCTGGATGGCGCAACGCTTTGGCCGCAAGAAGCTGTTCATCGTCTGCGCCGCCGGATTCACTCTCGCGTCGATGCTCTGCGGCGCGGCGCAAAGCATCGAGCAGATGGTCGCGTTCCGCCTGCTGCAGGGCGTTTTTGGCGCCGCGCTGGTGCCCGTCTCGCAAGCCGTGATGCTCGACATTTATCCCCCCGCGCAACGCGGCTCGGCGATGGCGATCTGGGGCATGGGCGTCATGCTCGGCCCGATCATGGGACCGACTCTGGGCGGCTGGCTCACCGACGCTTATTCGTGGCGCTGGGTGTTTTTCGTCAATCTGCCGTTCGGCATTCTCACTGTGCTGGGTCTCTCGACTTTCATGCGCGAGAGCGTCATCAAGCGCGACATTCCGTTCGCGTGGTTCGGCTTTCTCACGCTATCGCTCGGCATCGGCGCGCTGCAGATGATGCTCGATCGCGGCCAGGATCAAGGCTGGTTCGGTTCGAACGAAATCATCATCGAGGGCGCGCTGTCGATCGTCGGTTTCTACTTCTTCTTCGCCGATTCCATGACGACGGACCGGCCGTTTGTTCCCTTAAAGATGTTCCGTGACTGGAATTTTTCGGTCGCCGTCGTGTTCATGTTCATCATTGGCATCATCCTGCTGGCGACGATGGCGCTGGTGACGCCATATCTGCAGAATCTGATGGGCTATCCGGTTCTGGCCAGCGGCTATCTGCTTGGCACGCGCGGCATCGGCACGTTCTTCGCGATGATGGTCGTGGGGCGTATGCTCGGCAAGATCGACGCGCGACTCCTCATCTTCGCCGGCCTCGTCATGGCGACGGGATCGCTGTGGGTGATGGTCTATTGGTCGCCCGAAAGTTCGGCGACCGCCATCGCCATCGACAGCGTCGTGCAGGGCCTCGGTCTCGGCTTCGTGTTCGTGCCGCTCAACACTGTCGCCTTCGCGACATTGCCCGGCGAATTGCGCACTGATGGCGCCGCGTTGTGGACGCTCATCCGCAACCTTGGTTCGTCGATCGGAATTTCGCTGATCATCTCCGAGCTCACCAATATGATCGGCACGTTCCATAGCCAGCTGGCGGAAAAGCTGACGCCGTTCAACGATGCGCTGCGCATGCCCGACGTCGCCAATATGCTCTCGCTATCGACGCAAGGCGGACGTGAGGCGCTGGATGGCATCATCACGCAACAGGCGGCGATCATGGCCTATTCCAACGATTTCCTCATCATGACGTTCGTCAGTCTGTGCGCCTTCCCGCTGCTGTTCCTCATTCGCGGCGCCAAGCCCGCGCCAGTCGCCGGCGCCACGAAGAGCATGCGGCGGTGATGGACTAAGGAGACACCCAGAAACAGGTGAATCGGGTTTGGGCTTTCGCTGGCGTTGTCTGTTTAGGGGATTCCTGTTTGCGTCGCCAGCGCCTATAGCGCGTTGATAATAGATGAATCGCCCCTGCGTATTCGGTTTGAAGCCGTTCGTTCCTCACTCGACGAGCGAGGGCGACGGTTGAGCGCGGCGGCGGAGGCGAAGGCGGCGGGCTACGGGGGGATCGCGGCGGCCACCCGAGCGACGAAGGTCGCCAGAAGCACGATCGGACGCGGTCTGAAGGACTTGCGGGACCCCGGCTCCTTGACGGGAAAGGTGCGGCGCGAGGGCGGGGGCAGCCCTCGATTGACGACGAAAGACCCGACGCTTCTGCAGGACTTGCAACGATTGCTCGAGCCCGCGACGATGGGCGATCCGATGCGGTCGTTGCGATGGGTCTCCAAGAGCCACGAGAAGCTAGCGACGGCGCTTCGCGCGATGGCTCACAAAGTGAGTTCGTCGAGCCTTCCCAAACTTTTGGAGGAACTGAAGTATTGTCGTCATTTCAACCGCAAGACCAAGGAAGGGGGCACCCATCCCGATCGCGACGCCCAGTTTGAATATATCAACGCCAAGGCCGAAGCGTTTCAGGCGGCCGATCAACCGGTGATCTCGGTCGATACGAAGAAGAAGGAATTGGTCGGCGAATTCAAGAACGGCGGCAGCGACTATGGGCCTCGGGGCAAACCGATCGAGGTCAACACGCACGATTTCGAGAACAAGGAACTCGGCAAGGTCGTCCCCTACGGAATCTACGACATTGGCGCCAACCTTGGCTATGTCAGCCTCGGAATCGACCATGATACCGGGCAATTCGCCGTCAATGGCGTTCGCCTCTGGCTCGATCGGATGGGCCGGGAGCGGTATCCCAAGACGACCCGCCTGATGATTACCGCCGACGGCGGCGGTTCGAACGGTTCACGGCTTCGACTTTGGAAGCTGGCGCTCCAGCAACTGGCCGATGAAACCGGCCTGATCATCCAGGTCTGCCATTATCCGCCGGGGACCTCGAAGTGGAACAAGATCGAGCATCGCATGTTCTGCCACATCACCCAGACTTGGCGAGGAACGCCCCTCACCAGCCTGCTCGTCGCAATCGAACTGATCGCGAACACCACGACGAAAGCCAGTTTAGCGATTCGCTGCGAACTCGATTCCAACGCCTATCCAAAAGGCATTAAAGTCTCCGACGCGCAAATGGCGACCCTCAACATAAATCGCGATGCGTTCCATCCAGAATGGAACTACGCCATCGCGCCGAGAAATCCAAACATGATGCAATAGTTTTTGGGCGTCACCTAAGGCGCCGCTCAAGCCGTTCGCGCGCGGCGGAAGGCTTGCATGTGGAAGCGCGCCTGCGCGGGAGCATGCGCGAATTGCACGCCCACTGGACAAGCGCTGCGCGCAAGGCAGCCGCCGTTCATGCAGCGCGCCCCATCGCTTGTGTCGAGATGGGCGACGCAGGCATCGACATCGTAGGCGCCAGGCGTGAAAGCGCCGACTGGGCACGCGCTCAGACAAGGTTTCGTGACGCAGCTTTCGCACGGGCTGGCGAGCGCCGGCGCGGCGGGAATTGCGATCTCCCCGGCTAGCGCAACAGCGCCGCGATAGGAATGCCATAGCCCGAATTCCGGATGGATCAACAACCCGAGTGGCGACACGAACACGCTGTCGGCGCGGCGCGCCCAGCTCTAGAACGGGCGATAGGGCGGCCCGTCAAAGGGATAGATCGGCGCGCCGCCACAAGCCGCCGCAAGCGCGCCAATGACGCGCCGCGACCAACGGTCCAACGGATTGGCGAGACCATCGCGAAGCTCCGGCGAATGCGCGAAGACCTGCCAGCCTGACGGGCCGATCGAGCCGATCAAAACTAGCGTGCGGGCGCGACCGATTTGCGGCGTCGAGAGTTCGTCATCCGCAAGTTTCAGCGCGCCGCGCGTTGCAAGTCCGTACGGCGCCAGGAACTGCGCGATCTCCGCAAGTTTCGTTGGCAATGGCGATGTCCCGAGGCGCGCGGACCGCAATTGCACAGGCTGCGCGATGCGGAACTGCTCGCAAACATAGCCGCGCGCGGCAAAGGGCGCCACATCGCCGGCTATTTGCGCCAACGTCAATTTGTAGTCCCACAGGCGAATATCGTGCTAGAAATGCCCTCGCACAAGGCGGCGCTTAGGGGACCGCCGTGCGGGAGGAATTGTGTCATGCAGACCTATCTCGTTCAGGGCCGCTACACCTCGGAAGCAATCGCCAATCTCGTCGCCAAATCCGAGGATCGCTCGAAGGCCGTTGACAAAATGTGCTCGGCTCTTGGCGGCAAACTCACCGCGTTCTACATGAGCTTTGGCGAGCACGATTTTGCCGCCATCGTCGAGTTGCCGAGCGACGAAGTCGCCGCCGGGCTGGCGATGGGGACAGCCTCGCGCGGTCACATCAGCGGGATGAAAACGACGCGGCTCTTGACCCCCGCCGAAGTTACGAAAGCGCTGAAACACGCCCACGAAGCGCGCGATCACATCGCGGCGCCCAAGGGCAAGTAGTCGCCTCGAGGTGGTGGTCGCAGGGGCGGTCTAGTTCCGCGGAGCAGATATTCGCAGCGCGAGTCGGAGTGGATGCCGAACCCCGCAGCTGGCCAGAGATCCGACCAGTACCCGAGCCGACTTCCCAACAGGTTTAGTCTGGGGCGTACACCGAATTATACACTGACTCATTGAGAGGCCGAGATTTTTCTTGCCACGGATTGATTTCTGGATTCGTTTTGGGGGATGATTCGCGGCGGCTTTCTTTCACGTGAGGACCG
>JAYUFK010000052.1:0-18632 GCA_043739325.1 Methylocapsa sp.
GCGTTGGACGCGAATGGCGGGCAAGACATTGGGCAGGGCGGCGATGAGGCCCTTGCCGCCATCGACGCAGACCATATCGAGGCCTTCGCCGGTCAACCCGCGTTTGGCGTGCTGGCCGAGCACCAGCCGCTGACGCGCCGCCCAGGCCGAGACCAGATGCAACGGCTCGCGCCCCCTGGCCCGCGCATGGCTGCGCCGCGAAGTCTTGCCGTCGATGGCGGTGATGTCCGGCTCCTTGTCGCGCAAGGTCTCGACCCAGGTCGTGAAACAATCCGCGAATAGGCCTGGATCGACCGCGCTAATGACATCGTTGAGCGTGTCATGAGCGGGAAGGCCGCGCTCATAAGGCAAAAATCATCTGAGGAAATCCAGCCGATCCTCGCCCCACAGCCTGATCTCGACAAAATCCTCCATGCCCGAAAGCGTCGCGCACAGCACAACGAGCAGAATCTCCCTAAGCGGGTACATCACCTTGCAGTTCTGCCGAGGATCGGAAAGGGCGGAAAAGTGATCCAAAATCGAGGTTGGCGAAGCGATCCCAGGCATCAGTGTCTCCAAATCAGTGAAGCCACCCATGAATCACATCCACCCAACCAACGTCACCCCGCTAACCTGAAGCGGTTGCCCTGCCGCCCCACGCGATGCCTCTTGCGTTGTCCGTTCTTTCAATTTACAACTTCACAATATATCGTGAAGTAAGATTGTAGGAGGATTCTTCGCTTGGCCGCCGATCGCGCTGTCCATCCCCAATTCGCCGCGCGACTCAATTCCTTTCGGGTGCGCGAGAGCGCGTATTGGCCCGGGAAAAACGGCAAGCCGACCACGTTAGACCTCGTCGAGCGGGCGTCGCGCGTACTCGGGCTCAATTGCGTCGACCTGAATTTTCCCGATCATCTTGCGACGTACCAAGAGCGCGATCTCATCGAAAAAATGCAAGAGTGCGGCATATCTCTCAATGGCTACGCCATGCGCTACTACGACAATGACGCTTTCAGGCTCGGCGCCTTCACCAATCCCGACCCCAGCGTTCGCCGCGAAGCGATCGATCTGACCAAGCGCGGTCTCGACTCGCTTGCCGCCTCCGGCGGGAGGCTGATGACGCTTTGGATGGGCCAGGACGGCTTCGACTATTCGTTTCAGGCCGAATACACCCGCCTTTGGGACCATACACTCGAAGCGATCCGTGAAGTCGCCGACCACAATCCTTCAATCGAGGTGAGCATCGAATACAAGCCGAATGAGCCGCGATCCTTCAGTCTAATGCCGAACGTCGCGACGACATTGCTCGCGATCCGCGACATCGGGCGGCCGAATTTGGGCGTCACGCTCGATTTTGCGCATGTTCTCTACGCCGACGAAATGCCCGCCTACGCGGCTGAGCTCGTCGCCCGCCATTCGCGCCTGCTCGGCGTCCATCTCAACGACGGATATTCGAAGCGCGACGACGGCCTGATGGTCGCCTCGGTACATCCGATACAAACCGTCGAGCTGCTCTATGTACTTGAGCGCATCGGCTACGACGGCGCAATTTATTTCGACACGTTTCCCGACACTACCGGCCTAGATCCGATCGGCGAATGCGAAGCCAACATCGCCACCGTCGCGGCGCTGCGTAAGGTCGCGGACAAGCTTCAAGCAAACAAGAAGCTCGCCGAGGCGATCCTAAGCCAGGACGCGGTGGCGAGCCAAGGAATCGTTCGGGCGGCGCTTTACGGATCCTGAGAATCCCGGCTCGCGGTGCGACGATAGCAGCAGCAAGAAAGGAAACGCACAATGAAAGCCAGTTTTGTAAAGTCTACCCTACGGGGCGTGTCGCTCGCCTCGCTTTTCGCGTTTGCCGCGCATGCGGACGCGCTGAAGCCCCTCAATTCGGACTCCGAACCGGATCGGATGGACTGGTCGCAGCTCGACGCCAAGTTCGGGCCTCTGCCGAGGATTGAGGGAGGCCTCAAGGTCGGCGCTGTCGCCAAGGCGCTCAGCAATGAATATTGGCGCAGCCTTGGCGAGGGCTATGCGAAAGAGGGCAAGGCCGTCGGCGTGACGGTCGATCTCCAGGCCGGACAGGGCGAAGCCGATCAACTCGGCCAGCTCGCCATCGCCGAGAACATGCTGACCAAGGGCTATAAAATCCTGCTCGTGTCGCCGCAGACCGACGCCAATCTGCAGCCGGCCGTCGAGGCCGCCGAAAAGGCGGGCGTTCCCGTCATCAACGTCAACGACGCGGTCATCCCCGGCGCGAAGAACTACATCGGCAACGTCCAGAAGGATAACGGCGTGCGCGCGGCTCGCTGGTTCATCAAGAGTCGGCCGGAAGGCGGCAAGGTCGCCGTCATCGAAGGCATGGCGGGCGTCTACGCGGCGGTGCAGCGCACGGCGGGATTCAAGGAGACAATCGCCAAGGATGGTTCCAAGTTCACCGTCGTGGCGAGCGTCCCCGGCAATTGGGACCGTCAGGTCTCGTATGACGCGGCGACCAATATCATCCAGAAGAACCCCGACATCGTCGGTTTCTACTGCAACAACGACGGCATGGCGCTCGGCGTGGTCGAGGCGGTCAAGGCCGCCGGCAAACTGAAGCAGATCGCCGTGATCGGCACGGACGGCATCAGCGACGCCTACAAGTCGATCAAGGACGGCGAACTGACCGCCACCGTCGACTCCTTCCCAGTGCTGACTGGCGAGGTCGCGATGGAGGTCGCGCTGCGCCTGCACGCCGGCCAGAAGCTGACGCGCGTCGTGGCGACGCCGCAAGCGCTGGTGACCAAGGAGAACATGGACCGCTACAGTGGCGACGAAGCCGTGGTTCGCAAGAACCTAATGGAGGACGCTGCGGCGAAGTAGGGCCGATGCGCGCGCCGGCCTCGTCGGGGTCGGCGCGTCTTTCTTTTGAGGCGCAAATTGCGAGACGACATGTCCCTTGACCTACCTGGCGCGCCCGCCGCGCTTGTCATGGCCGGCGTGTCGAAGGCCTTTCCCGGCGTGAAGGCGCTGGATGATGTCAGTTTTTCCGTTCGCCCGGGCGAGGTGCACGCGCTCATCGGCGAGAACGGCGCTGGCAAGTCGACATTGCTTAAAATCCTCTCGGGCATCTATCGAGCGGATTCGGGCGATATCAAGCTGGCGGGCCAGGCCTTCACCGCGCTGTCGCCAAAGGCGGCGCGACTGGCCGGAATCGCCATGATCCACCAGGAGCTGCAGCAGGTTCCGCGGCTCGACGTAGCCCAGAACATGTTTCTGGGGTCGCCGATCACGAAGTTCGGCCTGTTCACCGACAAAGCGCGCGCGCGCGCCGTCGCCCGTGCGGCGCTGGCGCGGCTCGATCCAACCATCGACGTGGCGGCCCCGCTCGGCTCGCTCCGCGTCGCGCAGCGCCAGATCGTCAATCGCCAAGGCGCTGCTGGCGCAAGCGTGCGTGATCGCGATGGACGAACCGACGTCGAGCCTGACGCCGCACGAATTCGAGCGGTTGGCCGCAGTGATCGAATCGCTGAAGTCGCATGGCGTTGCGGTCATCTACGTGTCGCACAAGCTGGAGGAGATCCACCGGGTCGCCTCCCGCGCGACGGTGCTGCGCGACGGGAGGCTGGTGGGAACGGTCGATCTTGGCGAGGTCGGCCAGGATCAGCTCGTCTCGATGATGGTGGGCCGCGACATAGAAACGCACGCCCATCGAAATTTCGCGAGGGATGAGGTCGTGCTCGAAGCGTGCGGGCTCGGCCGCGGAGAAGCCGTCAAGTCCGTGGATCTGACGTTGCGCAAGGGCGAAGTCCTTGGAATTGCCGGTCTGGTGGGCGCGGGGCGCACCGAACTCATGCGCCTCATCGCCGGTGTCGACACGCCCTTGACGGGGCAAATCCGCGTCAACGGGCGAACGCGGGTCTTCCACAGCCCGCGCGAGGCCATCGGCGCAGGCATCGCGCTGCTTCCCGAGGAACGTAAGAAAGACGGGATCCTGCCGCTACGCTCCATCCTCTCCAATGTCGCGCTGCCCAGACTAGTGTTTCTTACGCGGTTCGGGCTGCTGCGGCGGCGGCACATGCAGGAGCGGGTTAGCGACCTGGTGCGTCGCGTCAGCCTTCGCCCACCCGATATCGACCGCGCGATTCGGCTTTTCAGCGGCGGCAATCAGCAGAAGGCTATCATTTGCCGATGGCTGATGGCCGAGGCGGAGATCCTCATCTTCGACGAGCCGACCCGCGGCATCGACGTCGGCGCCAAGGCCGAGATCTATCGCTTGATCGAGGGGCTCGCCGAACAAGGGCGCTCGATCATCGTCGTTTCCTCCGAGCTTCCCGAGATTTTGCGCGTGTCGGATCGCGTGCTGGTGATGCGCCGCGGCATGGCCGAGGGCGTGCTCAGCCGGGAGGACGCCACGGAGGAAGCCATCATGCGCCTCGCCGTAACAGGCGCCCAAGTCCAGAGCCAAGCCCCATGAACCAAGCATCGACGCCGACGATCGCGGAAACCCGCCCGCAGGACGATATGAAGAAACGGTTGCGGCTTCGATTGACGATGCGCGACATGGGCACGTTGATCGGGCTGATCGTGATCTGCGCCATGTTCGCCGTGCTCTCGGACTAGTTTCTGACCGAACGCAACCTCGTCAACATCCTCCAGCAATCGAGCATCAACGCCTGCGTCGCGATCGGCATGACGATGGTTATCATCTCGGGCGGGATCGACTTGTCCGTCGGGCCGGTAGCCGCTTTCGCGGCGGTACTGGGCGCGACGCTGCTTGTGGCTGGCTATCCCGTCCTGATCGCGATCGGCGCGGCGCTGGGGATCGGCGTCGCCTGCGGAATCGTCAATGGAGCGCTGATCGCCTATGGCGGCTTGCAGCCGTTCATCGTCACGCTGGGAACGCTCAGCATGTTTCGGGCGCTCGCCCTCATCTACACCGGCGGCAATCCGGTCCTTGGGGTGCCGCCGGAGTTTCGCCGCCTCTTTGCTTCGGAGATCGGAATCTTTCCGATTCCCGTCGTCGTTGTCGCGGTGCTGGGCTGCGTCGCCTCGGTCCTGCTGGCGCGCACCCCGCTGGGCGAATACATTTTCGCGGTCGGCGGCAACGAGGAAGCCGCCCGCATCAGCGGTGTGCCGATCGCCCGCACGAAGATCGCGGCTTACGCGATCTCGGGATTTCTGGCCGCGCTCGCGGCGGTCATCCTTGTGGCGCGCCTGGGCGCGGCTGAGCCGACGCTCGGCAATCTCTGGGAGTTGGAGGCCATCGCGGCCAGCGCCATCGGCGGCGCCTCGCTGATGGGCGGCAAAGGCTCCATAGTCGGCACGATCCTGGGCGCCATTGTCCTAGGCGCGATGCGCAACGGCCTGACGTTGATGAACGTGCAGGCCTTCTACCAACTGCTTGCCACCGGGGTCATCATCATATTGGCTATGCTGGTCGATAGACTGACGCGTGGAAAGGAATAAATATGTCGTTCGATCCGAGGACTGTCGGGCCCCGGATACGCATGCTGCTCCCGGAACTGACCGCCTCCGAGGCGCGCATCACCGAAATCATGCTGCGTAGCGACGGCGACGCGGCGCTGCCGCTGAAGGGTATCGCGCAGGAAGCCGATACATCCGAGGCGATGGTGGTCAAGACCGCCAAGCGGCTTGGATTTAGCGGCTACAAGGAGCTTCGCGCGGCGCTTC
Source organism: Methylocapsa sp. (assembly GCA_043739325.1). Taxonomy (GTDB): domain Bacteria; phylum Pseudomonadota; class Alphaproteobacteria; order Rhizobiales; family Beijerinckiaceae; genus Roseiarcus. The sequence continues at coordinate 5,653 of JAYUFK010000052.1, forward strand.
AAGCCTATAAGAGCCAGCCCCACGTCGACCTGCACCAGGAAGTGAAGCCAGACGACACGGCCGAAACAATCGTCCAGAAAGTGTTCAGAACCTCGATCCAGGCGCTCGAAGAGACGCTGGCGATTCTCGACATGGAAGGCTTCCGCCACGCGGCGGAGCTGCTGCATGGGGCGCGCCAGCGCGATTTCTACGGCCTTGGCGGTTCGGCGCAGATCGCCCGCGATGTGGCGCACAAGTTTCTGCGTATCGGCATCCGCGCCAGCGCTTTCGACGACACGCACATGATGGCGATGTCCGCTTCGCTGCTGCGCGCAGGCGACGTTGTCGTGGCGTTTTCCCATTCCGGACGAACTTCGGGAGTCCTCGAATCCGTGCAGATCGCACGCGCCAACCGCGCCAGCGTGATCGCCATCACCAATTACGCGTCCTCGCCGCTCGCCGAGATGAGCGACGTCGTGCTGTATTCAACGGCGCAAGGTTCCTTCCTGACCAGCGAAAACGCGGCGGCGCGCATCGTTCAGCTCAATATCATGGACGCCATCTTCATCGCGGTCGCCCAGAAAGGCTACCAATCGGCGGAGGCCAGCCTCGCCAAGACCATGGCGGCCGTCAGCGCCAAGCGGCGAAGCTGACGCTTTCCCACGGAGCATCCTCATGTCCGCGCCGACTTTCGACGTTATTGTCTGCGGCAGCCTGCACCTCGACATTGTGCTCCACGCGCCCAGCCTTCCGCGTCCCGACGAGACGGTTGCGGGGTCGCGCTGGGAGCAAAAATGCGGTGGCAAGGGCGCCAACCAGGCCGTGATGGCGGCGCGCGCCGGCGCGCGCACGGCAATGATCGGCCGCGTCGGCGTCGACGATTTCGGCGACCGTTTGCTGGGCCATTTGTCGGCGCATCGGGTCGACCGCGCCAGCGTGGCGCGGGACGCCGCGGCCGGCTCCGGGATGAGCTGCGCGATCGTGCGTGACGACGGTGAATATGGCGCGGTGATCGTCTCGGGCGCCAATCTCAACATCGACCCTTCAGAGATTGACGGACATTGGCGCGCCCTGGGCGGCGCGCGCCTTCTCGTGCTGCAAAACGAAATCCCCGAGCCGGCCAACATCGCCGCGGCGCGCTGCGCGCGGGCGACCGGCGGGCGGGTTCTGCTCAATGCGGCGCCGATGCGCGCTATGTCCGCCGAGCTGCTCGACCTGATCGATATCCTCGTCGTCAACCGAATTGAAGCGGAGGCGCTCGCGGGCCGTCCCGTTAGCGATGAAGCGGGGGCGCTCGCGGCGCTGCCCAAGCTCGGCGCGGAACGGCGCGACGTCATCGTGACCCTGGGCGGAGCCGGCGTGGTGACGCAGCCAAAAGGCCAGGCGCCGATTGCCATCGCTCCGGTCCCGGTGAAGGTGGCCTCGACGCATGGCGCCGGCGATTGCTTCATCGGCGCCCTGGCGGCGCGCCTCGCAAAAGGGGCGCGCCTAGTCGAAGCCGCGACGGCGGCGAACGCGGCCGCCGCGGCGTTCGTCGCTGGCGACGCCCCATGGACCTAGATCACGCCTTTGCGGATGATGAAGCAGCCATACGGGCCGGGATCGGCGGTGCGCACAATCGCAAAGGCCTTTTTCGCCGTTTCATAGAACGCGAAGCGCTCGAGCGCGCCCATCCTGATCGGCCGGCCTTCCGCCGCCTCCGCCGCGGCCCGCACTTCGCCGAAGAGCGGAAATTCCTTCGCCGCGTCGCCGACCACCTGCATGCGCTGAATCGGCTCGTCGATAAACGTGTCGATCGGCATTAGCTTCAGGATGGCGCGCAGCGCCGCCGGGATGGTGCAGCCGGCAAGGTCAATCAGGCGGCCGTAACTCGTGTGCCGGGCGATAGCCGCGGCGGGATGATTGACGTCGCAGATGACGAGGTCGTCGCCGTGGCCCATCAGCATCAGCGCGTGCAGCAAGTCCGCCGAAATCGCACGGTCGATTCCCTTCAGCATGCTCTCAATCCTCGCTGACCGCCTTGTTCGGCAGAGCGCGCTCGAAGACCTCGAATTCGCCCTCTGTGGCGTATGACTTCTGCGTGCCGCGCCGCGTCACCGAATCGGCGGCGTAGCGCGCCGCTTTTTCCAGCGCGGCCTCCAGATCCAGGCCGGCGGCGAAATAGCGCGCGAAGCCGCCGACGAAAGCGTCGCCCGCCCCCGTCGTGTCGACAGGCGTCACTTTCACCGGCTCGATGCGCTTGAGACCGGCGGTCGTCGCGAGCAAGGCGCCGCGCCCGCCGAGCGTGACGATCACGGCCTTCATGCCCCTCGCGACGAGGCTCAGCGCCGCCTCGCCGATCTCGACGTCCGTGCACACCGGCCTGCCGGTCAGGATGGCGAGCTCGGTTTCGTTAGGAATGAAATAGCTGACGTCCCGCACCTGCTCCGGGTCGAGCTCCGGCGTCGCTGGCGCGGGGTTCAGCACGGTGCGCACGCCGTGACGCTTGCCAAAGGCGATCGTCGCGTAGACGGTCTCGAGCGGAACTTCGAGTTGCAGCAGGATCAGGTCGCAACGTTTGAGCGCTTCGCCCGCCCGCTCAACGTCGTCTGGCGAGAGGTCGGCGTTGGCGCCCTTGACGATGAGGATTGAATTTTCACCGCTCGGCTCCACCATGATCGGCGCTACGCCGCTGGAGCGGCCTGGCACCCGTCGCACATAGGTCGTGTCGATGCCGACATTCGCCAGATTGCGAATGGTGTTGTCGGCGAACATGTCGTCGCCAACGGTGGTGACCATCATCACCGATGCGCCCAGCTTGGCGGCGGCGACCGCCTGGTTGGCGCCCTTGCCGCCGTGGCCCATCTCAAAGCTCGGCGCTTCTACAGTCTCGCCCTTGACCGGCATGCGGTGAACATAAGTGACCAGATCGACCATGTTGCTGCCGACAACACCAATGCGTGGCTTGTGCAGCGGGCTCATGGATCGAGTCCTTCGATGGCGCGGGCCGCGGCGTCGGCATTTGCGGCGTCGACGTAGCCGACATGCGTTGTAAATGCGGCGGTCGCGCCCCCCGGGAGCGAGCGGACGTGGCCTTTGCGCTTCTCCGCCGAATATCCCTCGGGCTCGCAAGTTGCGGGCATGGCGAAGGCGGCGACGCGCTGGTCGCCATTGACCATCACCCAGCGGATTGTGTGCGGCATCGTCGCTGGGTCCCAGGCGATCGCGAACGCATCGCCCTCGCGCCGCCTGAGCATGTAGCGCACGAGGCCGTCGCCGCCCGGCTTGGCGCCCTTGATGTAGAACACTTGCTCGGGATCGTAGCGGCGGGGCTCGTCGAGCCGTTCCATGCGGGCGGGATCGGCCGCGAGCTCGGCGAGCAACGCGCGATAGTCGTCGGTCGCTGGCACGTGGCCGGGAATCGCTGTGCGCGTGACGACATGTTCGGGCGTGAAGGGCGCGCTTTGTACAATGCGCGCGCCCTCGGCGAAGGCAAAGTTAGCGTGGCACATGTACATCAGGTCCATCGGCGAAGTCGAAAGATTGTCGACCGTCATTTCGATGTCGATCGACGCCGCGTTCTCGCGCAGCACGACGCGCGGGCGCGACAGATAATGCGCGCCAAAACCCATCGCATATTCGTGCTCGCCGGTGATCGCGATCCATCGCCCCCGCTCGTCCGCGCCGCACGCAATGCCCACGTTGTCCATCTCGGCGCAAGGCGCTTCGCCGTGGAGCGCATGCGCGTCGCCGACGCCGGGCACGCCGTTGCGCAAAATGCCGGCGTGATAGGCGAGGCAGCCGTAAGTCTCGACAATGGTCTTGGCCGGGCGCGGCTGGCGGAACATACTTTGCATCGCCAACTCCACGCCGTCGAACGCCGCGCTCCAGATCATTTGCCCGAGATAAGGAAGCACGACGACCACGCCACGGGAGTTGGCGATCCGCACCGCCTCGACTCCGGTGTCATAGCGAAACAGGCTTGCCCGAAGGCCGCCGTACTGCGCGGCGTCTCGCTCTCTTTCACCAAAAGCCGCGCGTTGCAGCTTGAAATGGGCGACTGTACCGTCGCTGACCATGCCTTCCCCCCGATTTGGGCGGCGCGCCAGTCTTTCGTCCCGACCTGCGCCAAGACGCCTCGACGCCCGCGCCGCGCTGCACTAGTCTTTCACAAAAGCGGATGCTCGGCCAATCCGGCGCGGGGGAGAAATATGGCTTCGGTCGATGTCGTCAATGTGCGCAAGTTTTATGGAGGTGTCGAGGTCATTCATGGCGTTTCCGTCGCCATCGCCGATGGCGAGTTCGTCACCCTGGTCGGGCCGTCGGGATGCGGCAAGTCGACTCTGCTCAGGATGATCGCCGGCCTGGAGTCGATCACCGGTGGCGACATCATGATCGGCGGGCGCGTCGTCAACGGGCTCGCGCCCAAGGACCGCGACATCGCAATGGTGTTTCAGAACTATGCGCTCTACCCGCACAAGACCGTCGCCGAAAACATGGGCTTTGCGCTGAAGATGCGCAGCACGGCGAAGGCCGAGATCGACTCGCGCGTGCGCCGCGCCGCCGAAATCCTCGACGTGACGCCTTATCTCGCGCGGTATCCCCGCCAGCTTTCGGGCGGTCAGCGCCAAAGAGTCGCGATGGGTCGGGCGATCGTGCGCGACCCACAAGTGTTTCTGTTCGACGAACCGCTGTCAAACCTGGACGCAAAACTTCGCGTGCAAATGCGCGCCGAGATCAAGGAACTGCACCAGCGGCTGAAAACGACGACGATCTACGTCACGCACGATCAAGTCGAAGCGATGACGATGGCCGATCGAATCGTCGTAATGCGCGACGGCATCGTCGAACAGGCCGGCCTGCCGCTCAACCTCTACGACCGGCCAGCGACGCTGTTCGTCGCGGGATTCATCGGCTCGCCGGCGATGAACCTTCTCAAGGGCTCGATACGCGCGGACGCGGCGCCGGCCTTCGTCACCGACGACGGCGTGACGCTGCCGCTGAAATCGGCGCCGCCGGGATCGGATCGACGCCCGGCCATCTATGGCGTGCGGCCCGAGCATCTGTCGCTCGGCGGCGATGGGCTTAGGGCCGAAGTGTCGGTCATCGAACCCACAGGTTCGGAGACGCAGGTATTCGCGAAGTTGGGCGTCCAGAAAATCGTCTGCGTTCTGCGCGAACGGATAACCGCCCGACCGGGCGAGACGCTTGCGCTCTCTCCCAATCTCGACGCCGTGCATTTGTTCGACCCTCAGACCGGCGCGCGGCTGAACTAGGGCGGCAAACGGGTCGCCGCGAACCTGCGAGGGGCGCTCCATGCGGTACGAAATGATGTTGCCGCACCAGATCAGGACGGCGATCGCGCACCGATGGCCGGTCGTGCTGCCGCTGGGCGTTCTCGAATATCACGGCGAGCACTTGCCGGTCGGCATGGACACGCTCGCGGTCATCGGCGTGCTCGACATCCTGGAGAAGGAGCGCGACCTCGTCATTCTGCCGCCGTTCCATTATGGCGCGGCGAGCTACGCGGTCGCGCCGCCGGAAGGCTCCGGTTCGCTACATGTCGACGCGGAGGCGATTCTGCCCTTCGCCAAGGCGATGTTCTTGGGCCTGCTGCGCATCGGCTTTCGCAACATCCATGTCGTGATCCATCACCAGACGGAGAATTTCGCCGCGGGAATGCCGACTGACCTGTCGTTCAAGTTCGCGGCGCGCCAAGCGATCTTCGCCTTTCTGGAGAAGGAGCGTGGCGAGGGATGGTGGGGATCGGAGACGATGGCGGAATATTACGCGAAGCAATCGGCTGGCGAGGACCCGTTCAAGTGGATCAAGGCGCATCCCTTGATGGCTGCGGCCAAGATGGACGGCTATCCGTTCGACCATGCCGGCGAAGGCGAGACGTCGCTGATGATGGACTTGTTTCCCAATGCCGTCGACTTATCCAAATTGACGGGGGATAAATGGTATACGAGATCCGCCAAGAATGCCTCGGCGACGTCGGGAGCGCGCGGACGCGAGGCCATTCTCGCGCATTTGCGCACAGCGCTGGGCGAATTTGGCGCTCCGTCGCCGCAATCCGTTTGACTCGCGTCAATGCCTTCGCTTAGACTTTACAAATTCTCATATTTTCGTGATGCGAGACGCAAAATCGAAGGGATGGGAGAAGAAAGCCTTGGCGATATCGGCGCTCGAAGTGCGCCGGACGCGGGGCTTGGGAGAGAAGCCGAACCCAAGATAAATCTGACCGGGAGGGTCGCGACATGCGCGTTCAAGTATACGAACAATTGATGGCGATGCAGGCAAGCCGCCGACAAGTGTTGCAGGGGGCGGTCGGCGCCGGCGCGATCGCCGCAAGCGCATCGCTCGGACTTTCGAGCACTCCCGCTTTCGCCGCCGACAGCGTCGTCGCGCAAATCATGAAAATCCCGGGGGCCGGCAATGGATCGCCGACCGACGCGGATTGGCAGAAAGTCGGCGAACTCTGCCTCGGACCGACCAAGGCCATTGTCCAGCCCGGCGAGTTCAAGGGCGTCGAATTCTCGTTCATGGGCCTCAACAACCAGAACCTGCATAATTTCCTGTTTCGTGGATTCCTGACGCCGTGGGAGGCCTATACCGGCGCCAAGATCAAATGGATCGACCTCGCTCAGGCCGACTACAACGCGCGCCTGCAACAATCGATCGCCACCGGAACCGTCGACTTCGACATCATCGAAATGGGCGCGCCGTTCGAAGGCGACATGGGCGCCAAGGACCTCCTCTCGGAAATGCCCGACTGGGTGAAGAAGCAGGTCGAATTCGACGACATCGTCGATTACCTCAAGCCGCCAGTCGGAACCTGGGCGGGCAAGATCCATCGGACCTGCATCGACAGCGACTGCCACACGTTGAACATCCGCACCGACGTGTTCTCCGACCCGGACCTCGCCAAGCAGTGGAAGGATTCCGGCGGCAAAGGCGATTGGGGCGTGCCGAAAACCTGGCAGCAGGTGCAGGCCGTCACCAAGTTCCTGAAAGGCAAGAAGTTCAAAGGCAAGGATGTCTTCGGCTTCCTTGACCAGCCCAAGCCGTGGGGCGGGTTCCAGTTCTATTTCACCGCCAGCCGGGCGACGGCCTACGCGAAATATCCAGGCGAAAAGAACTGGCTGTTCGACGAGAACATGAAGCCGCTCGTCAACAACCCGGCATGGGTGCGCGCGATCCAGGATATCGTCGACGCCCTGCCCAACGAACCGGCCGATCAGATCAACGCTGATCCCGGGACGACCGCGTTCCAGCAATTCCTGACGGGCACCGGTTCGCTGCTCGAATGGTGGGGCGACATCGGCACCGTGGCCAAGACCAGCGACACCGCGACGATCGGCGACGTCCTCGATTTCGACATCCTGCCAGGCTCGGACGACGTCTACAACTTCCGCAAGGGCGCGTGGGAGAAGCTCGCCAGCGGGCCGAACCAGGCGCCCAACATGGCGTATTTGGGCTGGGGCATCTATGTGATGAAGACCGTCGACGCCGATCCCAAACGCCAGAAGGCGGCGTGGAGCGCCGCGGCGCATCTGGGCGGCAAGGACTTGTCGATGTGGACATCGGCCTATCCGTCGGGCTTCCAGCCCTATCGCAAGAGCCACGCCAACCTCGATCTGTGGGCTCTGGCCGGCTACGACAAGAAATACATCGGCTCGTACATGAACTCGCAGTCGACCTCCTACAACCACCCGAACTCGGCGATCGAGCCGCGTATCCCGGGAATTTTCCAATATTACAGCATCGCGGAAGACGAGTTGCAGAAAGTTTTCGCCGGCAAGGAGAGCGCTCAGCAAGGGGCCGACAATGTCGCCGCAGCCTGGGAAAAGCTGACCGACAAACTCGGTCGCGAAAACCAGGTCAAGTACTATCGCATCTCCATGGGCATTTGAGCGGAGAGGCGATTCAAGGGCGTGATTGAAAATTCCCCGCGTCGTGCGGCCCACGGCGCGGGGCAGCGTTGAGGCCAAAAGAAAATGGCGGGCGAACGCGCAACCGCCTTTGCAGCTAGGGCGGGATGGTGAGCGGCGCAACTTTAGAAACGGCGCGTGCAGAGCAAGCGTCCCGCGACATTTCGATCGGTCGGACGGTGTTCTGGCTCGCGACCCTGGCCTTTGCACTTGTCGCCGGCGCCCAGGTCGCCAACGCGGTCGGCGCGGTCGCGATCGGCTTCGCCAACTGGCGTCCCACCCTTTATGCCTTCGCGGTCTGGGGCGTCGCCTTGGGCGTGAGCCAGGTTCTCGTGCTCGGAGAGGTCGGTCAGCAGCGACTGTTCGTGCTGCCGGCCTTGCTGTTCACCGGCGCGATGGTGATTTTCCCGACATTCTTCGGCCTCTACATCGCCTTCACCGACTGGAACCTGAACGCCCAGTCGGGCCATCACTTCAACGGGCTCGACAATCTCAGCACTTTGATCGGCGATTCCTATTTCTGGAACGCCCTTGGCAACATGGCGTTTTATGTCTGCACTGTGCTCGCGCAATATGTGATTGCGTTCGGCCTGGCGCTGCTGCTCAACGCCGAAATTCGCGCGCGCAAGTTTTTCCGCGTCGCGTTTCTCCTGCCTTTCATGCTCAGCCCCGTCGCGGTGAGCTGGATGATCGGCAAGTCCATCATGGAAAACCGTTTTGGACCGCTGGCGACCTTCGCCCGCTTCTTAGGGTGGGAGGACCCGGCCTTCTTCACTTCGCCCTGGGTCGCGCGCACCAGCATCGCGGTCATGGACAGCTGGGTCTGGATTCCCTTCATCGTCATCTTGCTGCTCGCCGGGCTGCAGGCGTTGCCGACCGAAGTGAAGGAAGCGGCCAAGGTCGACGGCGCGAATCATTGGCAGACTTTCTGGGAGATCACGTTCCCGCTGATGTTGCCGGTCAGCCTCACCGCGGTGGTGTTGCGCATCATTTTCGAATTGAAGCTCGCTGACATCGTCATCAATGTCACGGCGGGCGGGCCCGGCGGCGCCACCGACACGATTTCGAGCTTCGTCTATCGCGAATACCGCGACCGCTCGAACGTCGGCTACGCCACGATGATCGCCGAAGTCTATCTTGTCATCATCATCGTTTTCATCAGCTTGCTTTTGAAATTGGTGAGTGGCCGCATGCGGAGGATGACATGACGCTCGAAGCCGCCGCGAAGCCGCCTTTTTCCGATAGCGCCGGGCGCGCGCTGGCCCGGGTCGGCGGGCGAATCCTCATTTACAGCGCGCTGGCGATCTGGACCTTCATCGCGCTGTTTCCACTGTACTGGACCCTTTCGACTTCGTTCAAGCTCGGCAAGGACGTCACGCAGGGCCATCTCGTCCCGTGGTTCGATTTCACACCAAGCTGGAAGGGATTCCAGTCGCTGGGGCTCTCGCCGGACACACTCTTCGCGATCTCGAATGTGCGCGAGGAATTCCTCAACAAATTTGTCAATAGCATGATCGCCTCGATCGGCGCGGGGTCACTGGCCGTCGTGATCGGCTCTCTCGCCGCCTATGGACTGAGCCGCTTCGACTACAAGCTTGGTCGGTGGCGCAACCAGGACATTTCCTTCTTCTTCCTTTCGCAACTGATCCTGCCGCCGGTGGTTCTGGCGATGCCGTTCCTCATTCTCTACAAGGAGCTGGCGCTTCTAGACACGCGCATCGGCCTCGTGCTGGTCTACACGCTGATGGTGCTGCCGATCGTGATCTGGGTGATGCGCGACCAGTTCGACACGATCCCGAACGAAATGGAGCAGGCCGCGCTGGTCGACGGCTGCTCGATCTGGGGCGCGTTCTTCCGCATCGTCCTGCCGATCGCGCTGCCCGGCATGGTGGCGGCCTTCATCCTCTCGCTGGTGTTGTGCTGGAACGAGTATTTCTTCGCGTCCCTACTCACGGGCTTCGACGCGCAGACCTTGCCGGTGATGGTGGCGAGCCAGACTGGTTCGCAGGGCATCAACTGGTGGACCATGGCGGCGCTTGCGACCGCGGCGATCGCGCCGCTGGTGCTGATCGGAATCTTCTTGGAACGCTACATCGTGATGGGCCTGACGGCGGGCTCGGGCAAATAGCGCCTTGCGGCGCGCGAGGAGCTCTCACCGTTCACCGGCAATTTCGTGCGCGTGTTCGGCGCCCGCAAGCCCGTCATCGCAATGGTGCATGTTGGGGCCTTGCTGGGCGCGCCGCTGTATGACGCCGCCGGTGGACTCGCGGCGCTCGTCGAGGGCGCAACGAAAGACCTGCGGGCGTTGCAGACGGCTGGCTTCGACACCGTCGTGTTCGGCAACGAAAACGATCGGCAGCACGAACCGAAAGTGGACACCGCCTCCTCCGCCGCGTCAAAATCGGCGCGAATGGGACCCCTGTTCACTTGCGGGGGAAGTGGTTTTCTTTGCGTCGGCATTAGGCTTGCTATCTTACCGAGCGGCGCACGACGCGGCGAGCGAACTCACGACAGGCGTTGGGGCGGCAGGATGATCTCCGCGCGCAGACTGCCCTCTCGCCGATTGGCGAGAGTTAGCCGCCCTGCATGCGCCTGCACGATAGTACGCGCAATTGCGAGCCCAAGCCCGAGTCCGCCGGTCTCAAGGTTGCGAGAGGGTTCGAGCCGTACGAAGGGCTGAAACGCAATCTCGACCTGGTCGGCGGGCACGCCGGGACCGTCGTCCTCGACCACGATGGCGATGCCGTCGCCGCGCTCCTCCACGCTCATCCGCGCGCCGCCGCCGTAGCGCACGGCGTTCTCGACGAGGTTGCGCAGCGCGCGCTTCAATGCGACGGGCCGGCAAGCGTAAGGATGCGGTCGCGTAGGCGCAATCTCCACTTCGTGCTCCGCGATGCGGAACTCCTCGCCAACGTCATTCGCCAGTGCGCCGAGATCGACGGTGCGCGCGTCCTCCGCGGTCGCCTCGGCGCGCGAGAACGCCAGCGTTGCTTCCCAGATCGTCGTCAGCTCGTCGATCGTCGCGACGATGCTATCCCGCGCGCTCACGTCGTCCAACAATTCAGCCTTCAGCCGCAGGGTAGTGAGCGGCGTGCGCAGATCGTGGCTGATGCTCGCCAGCAGACGCAACCGATCCTTCAGATAGCCGCTGAGCCGCTCCTGCATTGTGTTGAAGGCGCGCGAGGCGGCCGCGACTTCAGCGGGTCCCGAGGTTTTTAGCGGCGGCACTGCTTCGCCGCGACCGAACCGTTCGGACGCATCGGCCAAAGCGCGCAGCGAGCGTGTCTACGTACGCACCGATAGGACCGCGACGCTCGTCACCGTCAGCGATGAGAGCAGGAACGAAAGCAGGGTCGCACGGTTCCAGCCGTCCGGTGTTTCAATCGCATTGCGCGTCGTCACGATGCGCCCGTCGGCCAGCGGCACTGTCATCGACACCGCGAGACGATGCGAAAACAGGTCGCTGCGTGCACGGTCGATGGAGCCGGCGTCGGGCGTCTCCAGCGCATCGCCGAAGGGCTTCTGATTAGGGCAGAGCGGGCTTTGCGCGGGAGATTCGATGGAGGCTAGTGGCGCGCCGACCTGCACCCCGTGCAGCATCGGCGCCAGCAGCCGCGCGAGGTGACTTTCGGCCTCGGACATTGGGATTTCTGGGGCGCGAACACGCGAGACGATCGCGCACGACGTGCGCGAGCCGAACCCCAATGCCAGCGTGTCGCCCTGGTCGGGCGGATAGAGGCTCGGGAGCCGCACAAGCGACACCGTCTGCGTCATCGCCTGGCCGTGTCCCATCTCCTACACCACCGCGTCCTCGCTCAGCCGCAGCACGACGATAAGCGCAACCTGCGATGCGGCGAGCGCGAGCAGCAGCAACAGAGCCAGGCGCGCCGCGAGGGTGGCTGGCCACAGCCGAAGCGCGGTGCGCATCATGGCGTCGCCTCGACTTCGACCGCGAACATGTAGCCGTCGCACCACACGGTCTTGATCAGCGTCGGCTGAGCCAGGTCGGGCTCAATGCGCCGACGCAGGCGGCTGACGAGATTGTCGATGTTGCGGTCAAACAATTGTGCGTTACGCCCGGCCGTGATGTCGAGCAATTGATTGCGCGTCAGCACCATGCCGGGGCGCGTGACAAAGGCGTACAACAGACGGAACTCCGCCGCTCCGAGCGCGACTTCGGCGGCCGTTTAATCGAACAGCGCGTGGCGAGCGACGTCCAGCGTCCATTTGTCGAAGCGGATGCGATTGCTATTCGCATTGTCGGGTGCCTTCGGCGTTGCCGTGACCCGGCGCAGAATGGCGCGCACGCGCGCCAGCGGTTCGCGCGGGTTGAAGGGCTTGGTCACGTAGTCGTCGGCGCCGAGTTCGAGCCCCACGATGCGGTCGGTCTCCTCCGACTCAGCGGTCAGCAGTACGATCGGCATGTCGTTGGATTGGCGAAGCGCGCGACAAAGGGTGAGCCCGTCCTCGCCCGGCATCATAATGTCGAGGATGACGAGGTCGACCGCGCTGGCGCGCAGAACTTGCCGCATTTCGGCGCCGCCGTTAGCGACGCTGACGCGCAGGCCGTTCTTGACGAAATATTTCGCCAGCAATTCGCAAATTTCGCGATGGTCGTCGACGACGAGGATATGAGACGTTCGTTCCATGCTCAGTTTACCGATATGCGCGGTGCGCGCGCCGAGGCGGCGCTACGCGGGCCCTTGCGCATTGTCCCATGAAGCTATCTCCCAAGGCCGAAAGGCGCGCCAGAGGCAAATTGTAACAAAATATCGCGACGCCCCGCCGCCGACACGCATGCCTACGAATTCGCCACTTGCCGACCAACTCTAAAGACATTCTCCTGTCATCTTCTCCCCATCGGACCGCCGCGGCGGCCGATGCAACTCACAGCAACGCCCTTTGAAAGCGCTGCTAGAACTCTGGAGATACAAAATGCGCAATTCAATAAACAAGACGGTGATCGCTTCGCTCGTCGCTTTGACCCTTGGCTTAGTGCCTGACTCGAAATTCAATCATGTTTGGCATTTCCTGGCGAGTCTTCGCATAATGAGGAATGCGAGAGCGGTTAGCAGCCAGGCGAGCGAA
>JAYUFK010000053.1:0-6913 GCA_043739325.1 Methylocapsa sp.
GGCTACGGTCCCTGGACGACGTTCGCTCAGCACCTCGTCTGGCTCGTCTGTTTCGGCTTGCTCATCCCGCTGTTTCACGAGTTCCACTTCTATTGCATCCATCGGCTCATTCATGTGCCGATCCTCTATAAGTGGATTCACTCGGTGCATCACAATTCGATCAATCCGAGCCCGTGGTCGAGCCTCTCGATGCATCCCATCGAGCATCTGCTGTATTGGTCGGATTCGCTGATCCACCTCATTCTGCCTTCGCATCCGCTGCTGCTGCTCTATCATCTGCACGTCACCGGCACGGGCGCCGTGGTCGGCCATGTGGGCTTCGACAAGGTTGTCACCAGCGGGGATTCCGGCATCGACACCCACGCCTTCGTTCATTACCTGCACCACAAATATTTCGAGGTGAACTACGGCGACGGCGCCATCCCGCTCGATAAATGGTTCGGCACATGGCACGACGGCACCAAGGCGGGGCAGGCGTTGATGGACGCACGCTACGAAGCGAAAGTAGCGAGGATCAACGCGAATAGGTGAGCGATACATTGGCGCGCTTTAAGCGCCGCAACTCGCCGGTCGTCACCGGCGCCGAGAATTTTGTGGGCCGAAGAGCCATCAGATCAATCGTTGATTCTGGCGCGCGTTAAGGTTTCGAATTTCATTTAGAGGGGAACAGGATGACCGTCAGAGTTGGCATAATCGGCGTTGGCATCATGGGCGCCGATCATGCGCGAACCTTTGCGGCGCATGTTCCGGGCGCCAGCGTTCATGCGATCTACGATGCGGACGCCAAACGCGCGAAGGCGATCGCCAAGGAGTCTGGCGCCGAAGTAGTCGCCAAGACTCCGGAAGCCCTCATCAACGACAAGACTGTCGACGCCGTGCTGATCGCTTCGCCCGATGAAACGCATGCGCCACTTACGCTGGCGTGCCTCGCGGCTGGCAAGCCGGTGCTTTGCGAGAAACCCCTCGCGCCGACATCGCATGAATGCCTCGAAGTCATCGCCGCCGAGACCAATCTGGGCAACAGGCTCGTGCAGATCGGCTATATGCGCCGCTACGATCCGCCCTATGTCGCGATGAAGGCGAAGTGGAAGTCGGGCGACCTGGGCAAACCGCTGATGTTCCATTGCGTGCATCGCAACGTTTCGGCGCCGCCGTGGTTCGACTCGAAAATGGCCATCGCGAATTCCGCTGTGCACGAATTCGACGTCGCACGCTGGGTTCTCGACTCGGACTTCGTCGCCGCGAGCGTTTTCCAGCCCGAGCCCACTTCAAAAGACGCCATCGTCACGCCCGTCTTCCTCGTGCTCAAGAGCGCCGCCGGACAGCTCGTGAACATCGAGATTTTCAACAATGCGGGCTACGGCTACGATGTGAAAGGCGAATTGGTCTGCGAGAAGGGCACGGTGTCCCTGCGTGCGCCGGTTAATAACGAGTTGAATGTCGCCTTGACCAACTCAACTTCGATTCCCGAAGACTGGCGCCCGCGCTTCGCCGACGCTTATCGCCTCCAAAATCAGGCCTGGATTCAGTCGATCCACGAGGGCAAGCCGACGTCCACAGGCGCCAACGCCTGGGACGGTTATGCGGCGGCGATTGTCGCCGAAGCGGGCTTGCGATCGCTTGGCGAGGGACGAACGGTCACGATCGAAATGGCCGCGAAGCCGAAACTTTATCGCTCTTAACCTCCAACCTTCCCCAACAATCGTTGAACAACGCCGGAGGCGTCCCCATGAACATCGGAATGGTATCGGATTCGCTTGGCCAACTTACTTTGCCGGCCATGCTCGACGCGGCGAAAAGTCTTGGCGTTGAAGGCGTCGAGGTCAACACCGGCAACTGGTCTTCGGCCCCGCATCTGGCGATGAGCGATCTGCTGAAGGACGCCAAGGCGCAGAAGAAATTCCTCAACGCGTTTTCAGAGCGTGGGATCAAACTGATCGCGCTGAACGCCAACGGTAATCAATTGCATCCGACCGATGGCGAACGACAGTCGAAAGTGTTGCACGACACCATCGCGCTTGCTGGCGCGCTTGGCGTCAAGAAAGTCTGCCTGATGTCCGGGCTTCCGGCCGGCGGCCCCGCCGACAAAATGCCGAACTGGGTTATTTCCTCGTGGCCGCCTGAGACGCAGACGATTCTGAAATGGCAGTGGGAGGAGAAGTTGCTGCCGTATTGGCATCATCTCGCCAAGCACGCCAAGAAGCACGGCGTCGAGCAATTGTGCGTCGAACTGCACGGCAATCAACTCGTTTACAACGCGCCATCCCTGCTGCGGCTGCGCAAGGAAATCGGACCCGTTGTCGGCGCAAATCTTGACCCCAGCCACTTGTTCTGGATGGGCGCCAATCCGCTCGCGGCGATCGACATGCTGGGCGAGGCGATCTTCCATGTCCACGCCAAGGACACGTTCCTCAACGCGCCGGTGCAGGCGACGACGAGCCTGCTCGAAAACGGTTCCTTGACCGACATTACCGGCCGCTCGTGGAGCTACATCACGCTGGGATACGGCCATGGCGAAAGCTGGTGGCGCGATTTCTGTTATCGGCTGCGCATGGTCGGCTACGACGGCTGGCTGTCGATTGAGCACGAGGATGTTCTGCTGTCGCGGATCGAAGGTGTGCGCCGTTCGGTTGATTTGCTAAGCGTGGTCGCGCCGGTCGAGAAAAGCGATTTCGCCGTTCAGCCGATTTGAAGGGGGAGCCGATATGAAGCAGGCGCGCAAGACAGTCGCGGATTTGCGCGGCCTCAAGGGCAAGCGTCAAATGACGATGCTGTATGTCGACACGCTCGACGAGGCTGCGGCGGCGGCCGCTGCCGGGATCGATATTCTGTCGATCATCGATCCGGTCTGGACGCCGCAAATGCGCGCGGCTGCGGGCGACTGTTTCGTTCAGGTTGGCCTGCTCTATGGGCAGCTCTGCACCTACGAAGACTATCTGCGCGCCGCGCATCGGGTGATCCAGATCGGCGGCGACGCAGTCTATTGCGCCGCCAGCCTCGACACGATCGCCAAGCTCGCGGCCGAGGGCATTCCGGTCATCAGCCACGTCGGCCTGATTCCCTCGAAGGCGACATGGACCGGCGGTTTCAAGGCGGTCGGCAAGACCGCCGATAGCGCTCTCAACGTCTACAACCATGTCAAGCAGCTCGAAGCCGCGGGTGCGATCGGCGCGGAACTCGAAGTCGTACCGGATCGCGTCGCGACGGAAATATCGAAGCGTACTTCGCTCATCATGTTGTCGATGGGCGCAGGGGCGGGCGGCGATGCGCAATATCTCTTCGCCGAGGACGTGCTGGGCTACACGCGCGGTCACCGCCCTCGCCACGCAAAAATCTATCGCAATTTCCGCGCGGAATATGATCGGCTCCAGCAGGAGCGCATCGCGGCATTCAAGGAATTTTGCGCGGACGTGGGAAGCGGCGCCTATCCTGAAGAGCGTCACACCGTGCCGATCACCGATGTCGAATTTCAGGCTTTCATGAAAAAGATTGAGGGCGCCTGAGGCCCCAGCCGAATCGCGACGAAGCGTTTCAAGTTCAGACTTCCCTCGACAATCGCCGAAAGGTTTCTCGTGAATTGAGAGGCTTAGGCGCCATTTTTCCGCGCATGGTAACTGCCCAGTCCGCTGCTATGCGAGGAGCGCGTTGCTGACGTCGTTGGCGTTTGTCGCGAGGGTTTGCAGGATGTCGTAGCCCTGTTTTCTGGCTGTGGAGACGATGGAGCGCAGTTCGGCGAAGATTTTGGCCCCGGCCAAGGTACGGAACGCGCCGGAGATTTTCATTTTGACTTTGGTCATTCGGATGTCCTGTTCGGCCAGGTTGTTGGTGAACGGGATGTCGAAGTCGATCATGAAGCGCAGCACGTCGTCTTTGAAGGCCTTGAACCGAGTCAGCAGGTTGAAGCCGGGCCTATGCTTGACGCGGCCGCGCGATTTGGGATCGCGGGGCAGCGCGGGCAAAGCGCGGTGGAAAGCCAGGCCCTCTCGGACCGCCGCCCAGTATCTCTCGACGAACGCCTTGATCTGATCGGGCGCGAGCGCCCTCGCTCCGGCCTCGCGCGCCTTGCGCACGGCGGCGTTGGCGGCCAGCAGCGCATCGCGCATCGGCGTGGCCCAAGCTTCGTGGTCGATCTCGATCAAGGCCTTGAGTTCGCGCAGGTGATGGGCGTTGCACAAGGCGTGCTCGACCCCGGCCAGTCGGGCATAGGGCAAGAAGCCGTCATGCACGACGACGCCGCCCGTCAAGCCCAGAGGGACCGCGCCGCGCTTTTCCTCGGCCCGATAGAGGGTGAAGGCCTCGCTCGAGGTCGTGTGCAGCCAATGCAGCTTGCCCGCGACCCTGAGGCCGGTTTCATCGAGGTGGCGGACCCTTCTCTTGCGCCACGCGCGCGCCGATGCCCGCATAAGCCCGCTCCAGGTCCTTGGCCTTTTGCCCCACCCAGGCCGTCAGGCTGGCCGGACACAGCAGCGGCGCGCCGAACAGGTCGCTCAAGGCCTGGGCGGCGCGATCTTCGGGAATGAGCTGCTGGACGTTGAGGTAGATCGCCGCCGCCTTGATCCGCCCGCCATATTGGGCCGGTGAGGTCACGCCGTCGGGGAAAGCCGCCTTGGTCGCGCCCCAGCAGCATGCGCAGCGGTAAATCGACGCCCGATGCTCGGTGACGATGAGCGGCCGCTCGACCAGATCGAACACCTGCCGAGCCTCGACGTCCCGCGCCATCTCCGGCCCAAGACGCGCTTGGCAATGACGGCAATGCGACGCCTCGTGCCGAACGATCCGGTCCGGTTCGGCCACCTGGCGCAGCGTGACGCCCTTGTGGCCCTTCTGCCCGCCGCTCGGCTTGCCGGAGGCCTCGCGCAGGCTGCCCGCGATCCGCGGCTTCCTCGCCAAGCCGTCGCTCGACGGCGGCTTCGAACTGGTCGAGCTGTCTTGGCCCAGGCGGCGCTTCAAATCCGCCACCTCCGCCCGCAACGAAGCGATCTGCGCCCGCATGGACGCGATCAACTCCTCGATCTGGGGAGGGAGAATCATCCATACGTTGACTCACATCCGAACCCGCCGCGTCTCGCAAAATCCGACCGCCGACCGAGCTTTCGCGCCCCATGTGGCAAATCGGACTCAATAAACGCAGAGGGCTGGGGAGTTACTGCGCATGGGCTTGTCGCGCCGCGGGCGCCTCCCTCGAGCCGGTCTGGCACGTTCGGCAGGCGCGGCGCCTGTTTGCGAGCGGTTGCGGGCTTGAGAAATCCATTCCCCGAACATGCGCGCGATCGGCTGAATTGTCGAGAAAATGTCGGAAAAAAGTAGGGGCGTCGACGCGCGGCCTGCCCGCCTCGTTGCACGGAAGCGCGCCTCCGGCTGAAGTACATCCATCGCACCTCCCAGCGGCCCGTTTCTGCGGTATAGAGCCAGGCGCCAGGCAATCGCGCAGCGGTCGCCGGCGCGAATTGCGAGCTTCGGGGCCGGAAATGAAGACAAGGTTTTGCTCGGGCGCCAGGATGCGCGCCTGGATCGCCTGGGTGTTCCTCGCGGCGCCGATCGCTTGCCCTGCGGTTGCCTGGGCCGATCAGGGCAATGTGGCGATGGAGACGGTCGAGCAATCCATCTGCCGGCTGATCGAGGCATCGGCGCGCGACCAAGGTCTGCCCGTCGGGTTCTTCACCCGGCTTATCTGGCAGGAAAGCAGCTTTCAGCCCGGCGCAATCAGTCCTGCTGGCGCGCAGGGCATCGCCCAGTTCATGGCGCAGACGGCTGGCGAGCGCGGCCTCGCCAATCCCTTCGACCCTGAACAGGCGATCCCAAAGTCGGCCGGGTATCTGGCCGATCTCAACAAGCAGTTCAGCAACATCGGTCTTGCCGCCGCCGCCTACAACGGCGGTCCAAACCGCGTCGCTGCGTGGCTCGCGGGGGAAGGCGGGCTGCCATACGAGACGCGCGACTACGTCGCAATCATCACCCACCATCAGGTCGAAGACTGGACGGGAGCCGCCGAAGCCGCGACGGTCGCCGAATTCGCCAAAGCTCCCATACAAAGCTGTCTGGAGATTACCGCGTACATCCGTCGGTTCGAACCCAGCCTCATCGCCAATTCCGGGCCGCTGGCGCCTTGGGGCGTACAGCTCGCCGGCAACTTCTCGAAATCCATAGCGCTCGCGACTTACGCGCGCGCGCGGCGCGGCTACACCGCGATACTTGGCGGCGGCGAGCCGATGATCCTCGGGCGGCGGCTGCGCAGTCGCGGCTGGCGGGTGTTCTATCAAGTGCGCGCGCCTGCCCCGACGCGCGCTTCCGCTGAAGCCTTGTGCAGCAAGATGTTGCGGCTTGGCGGCGCCTGCGTTGTGTTGAGAAGCTGAGCCTGGCGCGATCCCAGTGGTTGTTGGCGATAGTCGGACACGAGCAGCGCCTACACTTCGTACTCAAGTTTTCGCTTGAGCCAGCGCGGGAAGCGAAATGCCGCCACTAAATAGTTTCCGCCAAAAAGCCACGCCCAAGCTAAAGCAAACGGAAGGGCGGACGAAAGAAGCCAATGGCCGTTTAGGGCCGCGCTTGCGCTGATCAAGACCAAAGGCGCCCCACACAAGACGCTTACGCCGACAAGCATTCTCTTTGTGCTATTGCGATATCGTATTATGTTGCTTGGACACCATCGTCGATCTCAAGTATCCCGGAGTCAAACGGGACAAGGATATTCTAACTGGATACAAACGTGAACACAGCGAAAGTGAACCGAATTGTTGTCCCCTCGCGTGTCACTGAACTCGCGGATGCCTTCTCGAGCGAAGCTACTAGACGCGCGCCAACCTGTTCGACACTTTCTAAGAGCCGATCCAAGAACTTGTTGATTCGGATGAATCGGTTGTGATTCACTGTCGGGTGCGTGATTCTCATGGAGCACCCGAGCATGTGGAAGCTT
>JAYUFK010000054.1:0-18498 GCA_043739325.1 Methylocapsa sp.
ACGTGAAAGAAAGCCGCCGCGAATCATCCCCCAAAACGAATCCAGAAATCAATCCGTGGCAAGAAAAATCTCGGCCTCTCAATGAGTCAGGGTATATCATAAGTCTCGGTTCGCGTCTCGGGCGAAGATTTGGCAGACGGACGCGCGGCGCTCGCGCGTTCCGCCTGTTCACCCCAACACGTACGCCCGCGTCGCCTCCGGATCATCCGTCGAATACCCGATCGCTTTCAGCTCCTCCCACACCGTGTCCGGGACTGGAAACCGCGCCCATGCGAGCGTTTCATGCACGCGCTCGGGTTTGCTGACGCCGCAAATCGTCGAGGTTATCCGCGCGTCGCGCATCGAAAATTGTAGCGCGACGGCGCCGGGCGGCGCGTTGTGCCGGGCGCAGATCGCCTCGATGCGGCGGATCGGATCGAGCATCGCCGGCGATGCTTCCTGATAGACATAACGCGCGTAGGAACTCGATCCTTTCGCCAGCACGCCGCCGGCATAGGGCGCGGCGTTGAGAACGGCGATGCCCTTGGCGTGGGCGAAATCGATCATCGCCTCTGCATTACGGTTGGCGAGCGTGAAGCGGTTGTGGGTGATAATCGCGTCGAAATCGAAATCGCGCAGGATCGGCATCATCACCGCGACCGACCCTGCAGCCAGGCCGACGGCGCGCGCCAGACCTTGCTCTTTCATGCGGAACAATTCCTTGATCGCGCCGTTCGGCCCGGTGACCTCGTCGATCGAGGCGGCGTGCTCGGGATCGTGCAAGTGCAGAAGATCGATCCTGTCGACGCCGAGCGCCTGAAGACTTTCCTCCAGCGAGCGGCGCGCTTGCGAAGCGTCGAAACGGCCGGTTTGCGCATCCCGGTCGAGCTTGGTTGATAGAACGAATCCCTTGGGCAAGCCGCTGCGTTCGCGAATCACCGCGCCTATGCGCTCCTCGCTGCGCCCAAGGCCGTAGTTTCGCGATGTGTCGATAAAGTTGGCGGGGCCGTCGAAGATCGCCCTGACAGTGGCTTTCGCGCGCGCCTCATCGACGCCGTAGCCGTAGGTATCCGGCATATCGCCGAGGCTCGACGTACCAAAGCAAATCTTGGTGACGGACAGGTCGGTTCTACCGAGCTTGACTTGTTCAATGGGCGGGTTGGTCATTATCGTTCCCTACGCGTTGTTGGACGCGATCTTAACGCGCGCGGCGGGTCTCTCGCTAGTAGGCCCAAGCGATCCTGATGGCGAACAGCGCCCACATGACGACAAGAACAACCGCGCCAGCGGCGAAAAGCTGGAAGCGGCGCGGCACGTGGTTCGAAGTCGTATGCACGAACGCATGCGCATAGCGCAATGCCACGAACAGCCACGACAGGATGTTCAGGAGGTTATCGCCGCTGCGGGTGATGAGCAGCAGCGCGATGAGGACGTAAAACAACACCGGCAGTTCGAACTGATTATGAAACGCTCGGTCGACCTTGACGATCGATTGCGGCCACGCCGACTGGCCGAGAGCGATGTCCCTGATCTGCACCTCGCGCGTCGTTGTTGCACGCACGCGCAAGAACCCCATGCGGAACATCAACCCAAAGGTCAGTGCGATCAGCGCGAAGACTGGCAGGAGAATTTCGAATACGCTCATGCGTATAGGCGTAGCGGGGAGGGCGGAGGCGGTCAAACGCGGAGCGGCCGGCGCGCTAGCTTCCCCGATACGTCGCGTAGCTCCACGGCGTCACCAGCAGCGGCACGTGGTAATGCGCCTTGGGGTCGGCAATGGAAAAGCGGATCGGGATGACGTCGAGAAACGCCGGCTCGGCGGTCTGGGCGCCGCTGCGACGGAAATACTCGCCGACATGAAAGACGATTTCGTAGGTCCCAATCCGCGCGTCCGCGGCGCCGATCAGCGGCGCGTCGGTGCGCCCGTCGGAATTGGTCGTCGCAACTGTCATGGGCCGGCGCGCGCCGTCCACCGCGAGGGTGAAAAGCTCGATGCGCACGCCGCTGGCAGGACCGCCGCGCACGTTATCGAGGACATGCGTGGAAAGCCCGGCCATCGCTCTTCTCCATCAATCGAAAGTATAAGTTTACAGGTTTAGGGCGATGCAGGGAAACGGGCATTGCCGACAAAATCAACCTTTTCCATGCAAATTTCGCATGGCTGGACAGCGCCCGCGCGAATTGCAATAAATTCTATCGCGTGAGATGAGCGAAGCCATTGGACTTCGGCGTCGTTCGCGGCGCCAATTGGCCAAACGACACATTCAGGGGGGCGCATGAGCGAAGCGGACAAGGGCGAAATCGCCGAGCAACGCGAATGGCTCGACGCGCTCGATTCAGTCGAAGCCTTCGAGGGCGTGGGCCGCGTCGACGCGCTGCTTGACGCTGTCGTCGCCTCCGCCCGCCGCAAAGGCGCCCGCCTGCCGTTCGCCGCCAACACCGCCTACGTCAACACCATCCAGCCGCAAGACCAGCCGACGCATCCCGGCGATCGCCAGCTTGAGCAGGAATTGCGCCGCGCCATTCGCTGGAACGCCGCCGCGATCGTCGTCAAGGCCAACCTGGAATCGTCGGAGCTCGGCGGCCATATCGCCAGCTTCCAGTCGGCGGCGACGCTTTACGACACCGGCTTCATGCATTTCTGGCACGCCGCCAACGAGAACCACGGCGGCGACCTCATCTACTTCCAGGGGCATATTTCGCCGGGCATTTATGCGCGGGCCTTTCTCGAAGGACGCCTGAGCGAGGAGCAATTGCTGAACTTCCGCCAGGAGGTCGACGGCAAGGGCATTTCTTCGTATCCGCATCCTTGGCTGATGCCGGATTTCTGGCAGTTTCCGACGGTCTCGATGGGTTTGGGGCCGTTGATGGCGATCTATCAGGCGCGCTTCCTGCACTACATCCACAATCGCGGCATTGCCGACACCGTCGCGCGCAAGGTGTGGGCGTTCTGCGGCGACGGCGAAATGGACGAGCCTGAATCGCTCGGCGCGATTTCGCTGGCGGGGCGCGAAAAGCTCGACAACCTCATCTTCGTCATCAATTGCAATCTGCAGCGGCTCGACGGGCCGGTGCGCGGCAATGGCAAGATCGTGCAGGAGCTTGAGGCGGATTTCCGCGGCGCCGGGTGGAACGTCATCAAGTGCCTGTGGGGCTCGGGCTGGGACGCGCTGCTCGCCAAGGACACGCAGGGCAAACTGCGCCAGGTGATGGAAGATTGCGTCGACGGCGAATATCAGGATTTCAAGTCGAAGAATGGCGCCTATATCCGCGAGAAATTCTTCGGCCGCACGCCGGAAACCGCGGCGATGGTCGCCGACTGGACCGACGATCAGATCTGGGCCCTGACGCGCGGTGGGCACGATCCGGTGAAGGTCTACGCCGCGTACAAATCCGCCGTCGAGCACAAGGGCCAGCCGACGGTGATCCTCGCCAAGACGGTCAAGGGCTACGGGATGGGCGAGGCGGGCGAAGGCCAGATGATCGCCCATCAGCAGAAGCACCTCGCCGGCAGCGCCTTGAAACAGTTTCGCGACCGCTTCAAAATACCTGTCTCCGACGCGCAGCTCGCCGAGGTGCCGTTCCTGCGTCTCGCCAAGGACAGCCTGGCGCTGAAGTACATGCACGAGCGCCGCGCCGCGCTTGGCGGCTATCTGCCGGCGCGCCGGCGCAAGAGCGAGCCGCTCGTCATCCCGCCGCTTTCCGCGTTCGACGCGATGCTAAAAGCCACAGCCGAGGGCCGCGAGATTTCGACGACTATGGTGTTCGTGCGCATTCTCACGACGCTGTTGCGCGATAAGAACATTGGCCAGCGCATCGTGCCGATCGTGCCGGACGAAAGCCGCACGTTCGGCATGGAAGGTTTGTTCCGTCAGGTCGGCATCTTCAGCCAGCAAGGCCAGCGGTACAAGCCGCAGGACGCGGACCAGTTGATGTATTACCGCGAGGATACGAAGGGCCAGATCCTGCAGGAGGGCATCAACGAACCGGGCGCGATGGCGTCGTTCATCGCCGCCGCGACTTCGTATTCGACGTCAAATCAGCCGATGATCCCATTCTATATATACTATTCGATGTTTGGCTTCCAGCGCGTCGGCGATCTGTGCTGGGCGGCGGGCGACATGCGGGCGCGCGGCTTCCTCATTGGCGGCACATCCGGGCGCACGACGCTCAACGGCGAAGGTCTGCAACACGAGGACGGCCACAGCCATCTGCTCGCCTCCACCATCCCCAATTGCGTCGGCTATGACCCGACCTACAGCTACGAGCTGGCGGTCATTATCCAGGCCGGCCTGAAGCGGATGTATGGCGATAACGAAGACGTCTATTATTACATCACGACGCTGAACGAGAATTATCCGCATCCCGAGATGCCCGCTGGCGCCGAGGCCGGCATTCTCAAGGGCATGTACAAGCTGCGCAGTGTCGAGGCCGAGAAGAAAGGGCCGAAGCTGCGCTTGCTTGGTTCGGGCTCGATCCTTCGGGAAGTCGAAGCCGCCGCCGATTTGCTGGCGAAGGATTTCGGCGTCAGTAGCGAAATCTGGAGCGTCACCAGCTTCACCGAACTGCGCCGCGACGGTCTCGAGGCTGAGCGCTGGAATATGCTGCATCCGGACAGCCCGCCGCGCGTCTCATACGTCGAGCAATGCCTCGCCAAGGGAACAGGGCCGGTTGTCGCTTCGACCGACTACATGAAGGCGATCGCCGATGGCATCCGTTCGTTCGTGCCGGCACGGTACAAGACGTTGGGCACCGACGGTTTCGGCCGCTCCGACTATCGCCGCAAATTGCGCTCGTTCTTCGAAGTCGATCGCTATCATGTCGCGCTCGCCGCGCTGAAATCGCTGGCAGACGATCAATTGCTGCCCTCGAAGAAAGTCGCGGAAGCGATCAAGCTCTACAAGATCGACACGGAACGGGCGAGCCCAGCGCTCAACTAAACTCACGAACAAACCTTTCACGAGATGCTCGCGCAGGGAGACGCGCCTTGGCCAACACGATCGACGTAAAAGTTCCCGACATCGGCGATTTCAAGGATGTGCCGATCATCGAAATATTTGTAAAGCCCGGCGACGTCGTGAAAGCCGAGGACCCGCTGGTTTCGCTCGAATCCGACAAGGCGACGATGGATGTGCCAGCGCCTGTCGGCGGCACCGTGCGCGAGATCGTCGTCAAGGTCGGCGACAAGGTGGCGATGGGCACGCTCGTGCTTCGCCTTGAGGAAAGCGGCGGGGCTTCCGCCGCCGCGCCGGCGAGATCCACCGCGCCAGACGCCAAGCCAACGCCGGCAACCGGCCTGACCGCCGACATCGCCGCCGCGGTTCCGGCCCTCGACAAATCGGCCGCGGCGGCGCCGACAAAAGTTGGCCCTGCGCCGGCGCTTGCCGACTTCTCCGGCGTCAACGCCGGTCCTGGCGTGCGGCGCCTGGCGCGCGAACTCGATCTCGATCTGACAGGCGTACAAGGCAGCGGCGAGAAGGGCCGCATCACCAAGGAAGACGTCAAGGCGGCGCTTTCGGGCGGCGCAAAGGCTACCGGCGGCGGCGCCGGTTTGCCCGACGTGCCGGTTGTCGACTTCGCCAAGTTTGGACCGATCGAGACAAAACCGCTGTCGCGCATCAAGAGGATTTCAGGACCACGTCTGCATGCCTCGTGGGTCAACATACCCCATGTCACGCATTGCGATGAAGCCGATGTCACCGAGATCGAGGCATTCCGCAAATCGCTCGACGACGAAGCCAAGGCCGACAAGAAGGCGCCGTATCGCGTTTCCCTGTTGCCGCTGCTGATGAAGGCTTCGGTCAGCGCGCTGAAAGCCTTCCCGACGTTCAACTCGGCGCTGACGCCGGCCAAGGACGCGCTGGTTTTCCGCAATTACTGGAACATCGGCGTCGCCGTCGATACGCCCGAGGGGCTTGTCGTCGCGGTCGTCAAGGACGTTGACAAGAAGGGCGTCATCGAACTCGCGCGGGAGCTTGGTACGCTTTCGGCCAAAGCGCGCGAAGGCAAGCTGGCGCCGGCGGAAATGCAGGGCGCGACGTTCACCATCTCGTCGTTAGGCGGCATCGGCGGCACGGCGTTTTCGCCGATCGTCAACGCGCCGGAAGTGGCCATTCTGGGCGTCGTGCGCTCGAAGATGGCGCCGGTGTGGGATGGCAAGGCGTTCCAGCCGCGCCTGATGCTGCCGCTGTGCCTGTCCTACGACCACCGCGTCATCGACGGCGCGTCCGGCGCGCGCTTCACGCGCAAGCTGATTTCGATCATCGAGGATATGCGGCGGGTGCTTCTGTGAGGCAACGACCCCTTCTCCGCGCAGCGGGGAAGGTGGCCGGAGGCCGGATGGGGTGTGGGACGATTCTGTGGCGCCGGGAAGGTTTGCAGCCTCTCTTGAAAACGCCTTCAGGGGAGCGCTCTTGCTTTCCACACCCCATCCGTCTCGCTTCGCGAGCCACCTTCCCCGCTGCGCGGAGAAGGGACTTGAAGATTTTTTCTTTCGGAGATTTAGTCCATGGCGAGCGAAATCCGGCTGCCCGATATCGGCGATTTCAAGGACGTGCCGATCATCGAGATTCACATCAAGCCCGGCCAGAAAGTGGCGAAGGAAGAAGTCATCCTGACGCTGGAGAGCGACAAGGCGACGCTCGAAGTTCCGGCGCCCGAAGACGGCGTGATCGGCGAGATCAAGGTCAAGGTCGGCGACAAGGTCAGCGAAGGTTCGCTGCTCGCGACCTTCGCGTCGGGCGGCGCCGCGGCTCCGGCTCCCTCCGCGGCCCCCGCTGCTCCCGCCAAAGCGCCTGCCGCCGCGCCGGCGCCCTCCGCCGCGCCGCCCTCTGGCAAAAAGGCCGACATCGAGTGCGATGTCGTCGTGCTCGGCGCCGGCCCCGGCGGCTACACGGCGGCATTCCGCGCCGCGGACTTAGGCCAGAAAGTTGTGCTGATCGACAAGCGCGCGGCGCTTGGCGGCGTCTGCCTCAACGTCGGCTGCATCCCCTCCAAGGCGCTGCTGCATGCGGCGAAAGTCATCGACGAAGCCGCTTCGTTCGCCGATCACGGCATTGCGTTCTCCGCGCCCAAGATCAATCTCGATAGCCTGCGCGGCTGGAAGGACAGCGTCGTCAAGCGCCTCACTTCCGGCCTCGCCGGCCTGTCGAAACAGCGCAAGGTCACGGTCGTCACCGGCGATGGCAAGTTCACGTCGAGCCATGAAATCGCTGTTGCGACAGCGGACGGGGCCAAGACGATCGGCTTCAGGCACGCCATCATCGCGGCGGGCTCGGAGCCGATCGCGCCGGGTTTCATTCCCAAGGATTCGCGCATCATGGATTCCACCGGCGCGCTTGATCTCGCCAACATTCCCAAGCGCATGCTGGTGCTCGGCGGCGGCATCATCGGGCTGGAAATGGCGACGGTCTACGACGCGCTCGGCTCGAAGATCACCGTCGTCGAATTGATGGACCAACTGATGCCTGGCGCCGATCGCGACATCGTCGCGCCGCTGATGAAGCGCATCGAAAAGCGCTACGAGAAAATCCTGCTGAAGACAAAAGTCACCGCCGTCGAAGCCAAGGCCGACGGGCTGCACGTCGCGTTCGAGAGCGAAGGCGGCGTGACGCGCCATGTGTTCGACGCAATGCTGGTGTCGGTGGGCCGTCGCCCCAACGGCGGCGCGATCGGCGCGGGCGCGGCGGGTGTCGCCGTTGACGAGCGCGGGTTCATAAACGTTGACAAGCAGATGCGCACCAACGTCCCGCATATCCTAGCCATCGGCGATGTCGTGGGCCAACCCATGCTGGCGCATAAGGCAACGCATGAAGGCAAGGTCGCGGCGGAAGTCGCCGCTGGCCACAGGAGCGCGTTCGACGCAAAAGTTATTCCCTCCGTCGCTTACACCGATCCGGAAATCGCCTGGGTCGGCGTCACCGAGACGGAAGCCAAGGCGAACGGCCTCAAATTCGGCAAGGCGGTTTTCCCCTGGGCGGCGAGCGGGCGTTCGCTGGCGCTGGGGCGTGACGAAGGCCTGACCAAGACGTTGTGGGACGAGGCGAGCGGGCGCCTGATCGGCTGCGCGATTGTCGGCTCCAACGCCGGCGATCTCATTTCCGAAGCGGCGCTGGCGATCGAGATGGGGGCCGACGCGGAAGACATCGGCCTGACGATTCATCCGCATCCGACCTTGTCGGAAACCTTCGCGATGTCGGCGGAGGCATTCGCTGGCACCTTGACGGATTTGTATATGCCGAGGAAGAAATAGCGCGGCGCGAAAAAAGTGATTTGACAGTCTTGTGACTCAGGCAGACACTGCACGCGTCGGTTACAAATTCGTAGATCGGCGGCAATCAGTGGAGGGGCTATGACTCCGCCGGGTTACGCACACTGACCTCACTCGCGTCGAGGTCAAGATGCCTGAAACACCCTATATGCCGTGGTGGACAGGCGTTTCCGAAAATCAACTTTCACCGTGCGGTCGCGGACGCGAAGGCCAAGCGCGAGCGTATTTCATAGTCTTCTGTCATATCTCAGAACGTTTCGCACAGCCGAAACAGGGCCCCGCAGCCGCTTGAATGCGCCGGGGCCCAATCTGTTGCGCGGCGACGTCGGCTGGCTTGGCATTTACCCTGCCCGAGTGTTATAGCGCGGCGGGTTTTGTCACTCGATATGATTGCGCAGACGCCACAAGGCTTCTGCCTTGATTGGCGCTGTGGGAGGTGCGCTTTCCACTAGCCATTGTCCTGATTCCCGTTGCGGAATCATCCGCACGGAGTCAGGAATGGTGAGATGGGGAATCTGCGATCCATATTTACGTGGAGAAAAGTGGCAGGCCACGCAATTTGGCTACTTGGCGTCGCTTGGCAGTTCCTCGACATTGGTGGTCGTCTCGATATGCTTTGGCGCATAGTCGAGGGCATGGGCGGCAAGCCGGCAATTATCGCCGCTGTAATTCTTTGGCCGTGGACCGGCGTCGCCTTGATCGTAATTGGCATTGGGTATGTCATATTCATCGGCGAACCTGAGAAAGGCGTCCAGCGCCACCATTGGTGGCCATACGTTGGCTGGGGAATATTCGCGCTATCATTTGTAGCAATGAGCGGTATCGGGTTGTATGGCGCTGGCGAACTTTATATTCGGAGAGAGATAGCTAAAGGAATTGCGGGAGTTCCAAGAAACACTCCAGACGAGAACAATCTGAGAAAGCCTCAAAAGCCCTTAAGTGTTGCAAATCGTGACCTTCAGCCAGATCAAATACGCATCCTTTTACGGGAGATTCCGAAACTTAAACCGGCCCCGAACGGCATTATGTTTTCAATTGTTCCGGGCGACGTCGTGGCAGATGGCATTTTTCGGAGATATCAAGACATTTTCGCAAGAAGCGGAATTTCAGTTGGGCAATTTTCACAAACGCCGCGCGGGCCGGAAGAAGAAGGTATGATGCTTGCTGTTGAGGACCCTGCACACATACCTGCGAGTGCAGAAAAACTCCGCGAAGCATTTGAGGTTGCAAGCATTCATCTGAAATTAATTGAATTGCCAAAGACGGTCTCTGCCCTCGCATTTGGTAATGGCAAGGACTATGAATTTTTAGTATTCATTGGCCCAGCCCCAATATTCTGATTTTATATATCCTCCATGGCCGGGAAGCTCCCACGGCTTAGTTTGTTGGACACTGAGGAAGTTGTCTCTGATGGGTGCTAGCGACTGTCGGCGATGATCGTCGAGGTATTGGTTTTCAGCGATTGCTCATCGATTTTTTCAACGGACTTCGCCTGCCCCAAATGCACCGGGTGAGGCTGTCGCGCGAGAAGGGGCTCTTGCGATGAAGCTCGGCTTCAACATCCTCGGCTCGCTCGCGATGCTGATCGGCCTCGTCTGGACGCTGCAGGGGTCGAACGTTCTTCCGGGCAGCTTCATGTCGGGGCAGTCGTTCTGGCTCTACGTTGGCGGGCTGGTGACGGTCGCCGGCGTCTTGATGCTGGTGTGGAACAACCTTCGGGCGCAGTAGCGCAGATCAATTTTATTTCGCTTCGCGTCCAAGCTCGGCGAGGTACGTCCAACTGAAAATCCCTGTCGAATGGCCGTCGTCGAACGTCGGGCGAATGGCATAATTGCCGACCTGCTCGATCGCGGTGATGCGCACCGGCTTGCTGCCGATCAGCGCCAAGCGTTCGGCCTGCGTGAAGCGCTTGGCCTCAACGCTTGGCGTCGCGACGCGCAAGCGGATGCTGCTCAGCGCGACGCGCGCGCCATCTTCGAAATCGATCGTCAGCAGGCGCCCGTCGTCGGTCAGGCGGATCTGCGTCGGCCACGGTTCTTTCGTCATCGCGTCAACCGATCACGATCTTCGGCGCCGCGCGCTGCGCCGGCGCGTCAAGCCGCGCGATCGTGGCGCGGGCGATATCGCGATAGACTTTTGCATGCGGGCTGTCGGGCGCGCTCGCGACGATCGGGCGGCCCGCGTCGGAAGTCTCGCGGATGACGATATCGAGCGGCACTTCGCCAAGGAAAGGCACGCCGCGCTTTGCCGCTTCGCGGCGCGCGCCGCCGTGGCTGAAAATATCGCTGCGGCCCTGGCAATGCGGGCAGATGAAATAGCTCATGTTTTCGATGATGCCGAGCACGGGTATGCTGACCTTGTCGAACATCGCAACGCCGCGCCGCGCATCGAGCAGCGCCAGATCCTGCGGCGTCGATACAATGATAGCGCCTGACAGCGGCGCGCTTTGCGCCATCGTGAGCTGCACATCGCCGGTGCCGGGGGGCATGTCGACGATCAGCGCGTCAAGCTCGCCCCAGGCGACTTCGCGCAGCATCTGCGTCACCGCCGACATCACCATCGGCCCGCGCCAGACGACCGGCGCTTCCTCGTCGATTAGCAAGCCAATCGAGATAACCTTGACGCCATAGGCGACGAGCGGGATCAGAAATTCGTCCTTTACTTGCGGCTTCTCCGTCAGGCCAAACAGCCGCGGCGCCGAGGGGCCAAAAACGTCGGCGTCGAGCAGGCCGACGCGCCAGCCTTCTTGCGCCATGGCGATGGCGAGATTGGCCGCCGTCGTCGATTTGCCGACGCCGCCCTTGCCCGAGGCGACCGCGACGATGTGGCGGACACCGGCGACGCTTTCGGGCGTGCGGGGACGGGGCCCTGTCTTGGCGCCGGGCTGTGCATGCGTATGCGGCTTGGGCGCGCCGGGCGCACGCTCCGACGTCAGCGTGACGATGGCCGCCGTGGCGCCTGCAACCTTCGTCAGCGCATCCTGCGCTGCCTGACGCATCGGCTCGGCCTTGGCCGCTTTCGCCGCGTCGACGACGATCGAGAGATAGATCTTTCCGTCGCGCTGGGTCAGGCCGCCGATAGCGCCCGATTGCGGCAGCGGCGTCACGCCGTCCGGCCCCATGACCGCGCTGAGCGACGCGACAATCGCATTCTCATCAATCAAAACTTATCTCCGCTGAAGGCTTGTGCATGCCAAGCGCAAAACACAGGCTTTGGATCGTTCGACAAGTGATATAGGCGTGTTGAGCGCGCGATAGAAGCGACTTTACGCGCCGGAGTTTGGAATGCCGGATCAGAGGGATAGCGCGGGGCCGCGCCGGGGGCCGAGCGAGCGGGCGCTCGACGGCATACGTCCGCTCGCCAATCTGCCGGTTTTCTTCAAGCTGACCGGGCGGCGCGTCGTGCTGGCCGGCGCCTCCGACGGCGCGGCATGGAAGGCCGAGCTGCTGGCGGCGGCCGGTGCGCATGTCGAAGTCTACGCGGCGCGGCCGGGGCAGAAGATGCGCGATACCGCGACGCGGCATGAGGAAATCAAGCTCATCCTCCGCGAATGGCTGGAGGACGATCTCAAGGGCGCCGCGATGGCGATTTGCGACGCCGCCGATGAGGAAGACGCCATCACCTTCCGCGACGCCGCACATGCCGCCGGCGCGCCGGTCAACGTTGTCGACAAGCCGGAGTTTTGCGATTTTTCGTTTGGCGCCATCGTCAATCGCTCGCCGCTGGTTATCGGCATTTCCACCGACGGCGCCGCGCCGGTATTCGGTCAGGCGCTGCGGGCGCGCATCGAAGCGCTGATCCCCGAGAGCTTCGCGCATTGGGCCAAGGCGGCGAAAGACTGGCGCGTGCGCCTCGCCGCGCTGGCGCCGGGTTTTCGCCAGCGGCGCAATTTCTGGGAGCGCTTCGCCAATGTCGCGCTGGCCAGCGCCGGGCGTGGGCCCGACGAAGCCGATCTGACAAGTTTGCTGGCGGCGACGTCGAGCGAAATCGTCGCGCCGACGAAGGGCCACGTGACGCTTGTGGGAGCTGGGCCTGGCGACGCGGAATTGCTCACGCTGAAAGCCGTGCGCGCGCTGCAATCGGCGGACGTCATCCTGTTCGACGATCTCGTCTCGCCGGGCGTGCTGGAGCTGGCGCGGCGCGAGGCGCAGCGCATCAATGTCGGCAAGCGCGGCCACGGTCCCTCCGTCGGGCAAGCGGACATTTCCGCGCTGCTGGTGACGCTCGGGCTTGAGGGCAAAAAGGTCGTGCGGCTGAAGGGCGGCGATCCCGCCGTGTTCGGCCGCGCCAACGAGGAAACCGCCGCCGCGCGCGCCGCGGGAATTGCGTATTCCGTCGTGCCTGGCATCACCGCCGCCTTTGCCGCCGCCGCGTCACTTGGCGTTTCCCTGAGCGAGCGCGATCGCGCCCGCCGCATCCAGTTCATCACCGCCCATGCCGCCGATGGCTCCCTGCCAAAAGGCTTCGACTGGCGCGCGCTGGTCGATTCCGACGCGGCGACTTGCGTCTACATGGGCGTCAAGACATTGCCGGCGCTGGTCGAGCGTCTACTGGCGGAAGGGCTGAACCCCGATACGCCAGCAGCGATGGTCGAGAACGCCAGCCTGCCGGGCGAGCGGCGCTTTATCGCGACGATTGCGCAAATGCCGGCGCTGATCGCGCGCGAAGCGCCGAAGGGGCCGTGCATGCTGCTGTATGGGCAGACGCTCGATCGCGCCGAAGCAGACCCTGCGAGGGCGCCGTGAAGTTATTCTGCTTCGGCCTCGGCTATTGCGCGCTGCGCTTTATCGAAAGCCGCGAGGATATTGCCGCCAGCGGCACCGTGCGCAGCGCTGATAAAGCCGAAGCGCTCGCAAGCGCGGGCGTCGCCGCGTTTGTCTTCGACGGCGCCCGCGCCGACAAGGCCCTGATGCCGTACCTCGTGAACGCCGAGGCGTTGCTGATTTCCATCGCGCCCGATCGGCAGGGCGATCCCGTGCTGGCGCGATTCGCCGATACTCTGGCGCAATGCCGCAATCTTCGCCGCATCGTCTATTTCTCGACGATTGGCGTCTACGGCGATCATGCAGGCGGCTGGGTCGACGAGACGAGCGAGACGGCGCCGCGATCGGAGCGCGGCCAGGCGCGCGTCATTGCCGAGGGCCAATGGCGGGCGCTCGGCGAGGCGATGAATATTCCCGTCCACATCCTGCGTCTTGCCGGCATCTACGGGCCGGCCCGCAATCTGCTGGTGAAGCTGCGTGAGGGCGACGCGCGCCGCATCGTCAAGCCTGGCCAGAAATTCAACCGCACGCACGTTGACGATGTCGCGCAGGCGATCGGGCTGGCGCTTGGCTCCGATGGCCCGGGCGGCGTTTGGAACGTCGCCGACGACGAACCCGCGCCGCCGCAAGACGTAATCGCGTTTGCAGCGCAATTGCTGGGGATGGCGCCGCCGCCGGAGGAGCCGTTCAAGACCGCTCAGATGACGCCGATGGCGCGCAGTTTCTATGCCGACCACAAGTGCGTTTCGATTGACAAGCTGAAGCGCGAGCTCGGGTTCAAGCTGCGCTATCCGACATACCGCGAGGGGTTGCGGGCTTTGGCGGAGGCGGGGGAAGGGCGAGAGTGACGCCGCTCAGACCTGTTCGACGCCCTTCACATCGGGCAGGAAGTGTTTGAACAGGTTCTCGATGCCATGCTTCAGCGTCGCGGTCGAGGACGGACAGCCGGAGCATGCGCCCTTCATCGTGAGATAGACGATGCCGTCGCGAAAACCCTTGAAGGTGATGTCGCCGCCATCGCCAGCGACCGCCGGGCGCACGCGGGTTTCGAGCAATTCCTTGATCGAATCGACAGTGTCGGCATCCGACGCGGCAAAGAACTCGCCCGCCTCGCCGATATCGTCCCGCGGACCCTCGATCAGCGGCGCGCCGGAGAGATAGTGCTCGGTGACGACGCCGAGGATCGCCGGACGCAGATGCTGCCATTCTCCGACGCCCTTGGTCACCGAAATGAAATCGGGCGCGAAAAACACGCCGCTAACGCCGGGAATCTGCATCAGCGCCTTGGCGAGGGGCGAACGTTCAGCCTGCTCCAGATCGAGCGCCTCGAACGTGCCCGCGTCCATCACCGGACGTCCAGGCAGGAATTTCAGCGTCGCGGGATTGGGCGTGGTTTCGGTTTCGATGAACAAGGCCAGCTCCGTCGGTAAACCTCGGATTTCTCTGATAGTTAGGCGCGAAGGCGGGCTTTTGCAAGGCGAGCGGCGCGGGAAGCCTCGTCGTCATGCCCTCATATTATTTTGTCGCAGCGGAGCGTGCAAAAGCCGTTTCCTCTTTCGTCGCATTGCCAGTAGTTTGCCGGAAGCGTGATCGGAGAGACGACGGGTGATGAGAACCAGCAATAAAGCAACGCCGTCGAGCCAGTGCGAACCGGCGACGCCGCGACCCTTCTCCGCGCATCGGGGAAGGTGGCCGCAGGCCGGATGGGGTGTGGCCCGCCGCCGCCGCGCCGGGTGTTTTGCCCGGACTTTCTACCTTGACCATCGCGCGTTCGAACTGGCTTTCCGCACCCCATCCGGCGCTTCGCGCCACCTTCCCCGCTGCGCGGAGAAGGGGGGATCGTTGGCGCAGTCGCGTTCATCGAGAGCCGCTCGATGAGCGGCAGCCAGCGCACTCAATCCGGCGGCCGCGTCGATCGCGCCCGGCAGGTTTCCTTCACCTTCGACGGCAAGCGGCTCACCGGCCTCGCTGGCGACACACTGGCCTCGGCGCTGCTCGCTAACGGCATCCATCTCGTCGGGCGTTCGTTCAAGTACCATCGCCCGCGCGGCATTCTGTCGATGGGTTCGGACGAGCCCAACGCACTGGTTGGCGTCGGTTCAAGCGAAGGGCGCTATACGCCTAATCTGCGCGCCACGCAGGTCGAGATTTACGAGGGCCTGACAGCGGTGAGCCAGAACAACTGGCCCTCGCTGGCGCTCGATCTGCAGGAGGTCAACAGCGTGCTTTCGCCGCTGTTTCCCGCTGGCTTCTACTACAAGACGTTCATTCATCCGAAAGGCGCGTGGGAGCGCTTTTACGAGCCGGTGATCCGCCGGGCCGCCGGCCTTGGCCGCGCCCCCGAGGCGCCCGATGCCGACCACTACACCAACCAGTACGCATTCTGCGATGTCGCCGTTGTTGGGGCAGGGCCAGCCGGCCTCGCCGCCGCCCTCGGCGCGGCAAGGGCTGGCGCGCGCGTCATGCTGTTCGACGAGCAGGCCGAGTTTGGCGGTGCGCTGCTGAGCGAGACGCGGGCGACGATCGACGGCAAGAGCGCCGCCGACTGGCTCGCGGCGGCGCTTGCTGAACTCTCCGCAATGCCGCGCGTGATGATGCTGCCGCGCACGCAGATCTTTGGCTATTACGAACAAAACTTTCTCGCCGGCAACGAGCGCATCGCCGATCATCTCGCGGCGCCCGATCCAAGGACGCCGCGCGAGCGGCAATGGCAAATTCGCGCGAAGAAAGTCATCCTCGCCACCGGCGCGCACGAGCGCCCGCTGGTGTTCCCCGACAACGATCGGCCCGGCATCATGCTGGCCGAATCGGCGCGCGGCTTCCTCGCCCGCTACGGCGTATTGCCGGGTTCGAGGATCGTCATCGCCACGGCGCATGACAGCGCCTATCGCGCCGCGCTGGAGCTGAGCGAGGCCGGCGCCGAGATTGCCGTCATCGCCGATTTGCGGCCGGAGGTCGACGGGGCCTGGCCGCTGGCGGCGCAAAAAGCGGGCCTGCGCGTTGAGACGCATTCGGCGTTGGTCGGCAGCAGCGGGCGCCTGCGCGTCACGCATGCGCATGTCGCCAAGCGCTGGGCGGACGGCCGGCCCGGCAAGCCCGAGCGCATCGCCTGCGATCTTATCGCGATGAGCGGTGGCTGGACGCCGAGCGTGCATCTGTTCTCGCAGTCGCGCGGCAAGGTCACGTTCGACGATTCGAGCCAGGCGTTCGTTCCCGGCGTCTCGGTGCAGGAAGAGCGCTCTGTCGGCGCCTGCCGCGGCGTTTTCGCGCTTGGCGCGGCGATGGCCGATGGCGCGAACGCGGGCGCCGCTTTCGCTGGCGGCGCAACGCCGGCCGCCATCAGTATCGAGGGCGCGCCGGAGGCCAACGGCGGCTATCTCGGCCTTGTGCCGCCGCCCGGCGATCCCGCCAACGACAAGGCCTTCGTCGATTTCCAGAACGACGTCACCGCGCGCGACATTCGCCTCGCGACGCGCGAGGGCATGCGCTCAATCGAACATATCAAACGCTACACCACCACGGGCATGGCGACCGATCAGGGCAAGACGTCGAACATGAATGCGCTCGCCATCGCGGCGCAGGCGCTCGGCAAGACGATCCCGCAAGTCGGCCTCACGACATTCCGCCTGCCTTATACCCCCGTGACATTTGGCGCGTTCGCGAATTTTTCGCGCGGGGCATTGTTCGAACCGGCGCGCCAGACGCCGATGTACGAATGGGCGGCGGAGCAGGGCGCGACATGGGAAGAGGCGGGGCAATGGATGCGCGCCAGCATGTTCGCGCGGCCCGGCGAAGCGCGCGAGGACGCGGTGCGGCGCGAATGCCTCGCCGTGCGCCAAAACGTCGGCATGATGGACGCCTCGACGCTCGGCAAGATCGAAGTCGTCGGCCCCGATGCGGCCGAATTGCTCAATTGGCTCTACATCAATTCCTTCAGCAAGCTCGGAATCGGCAAGTGCCGCTACGGCTTCATGCTGAGCGAGCAGGGCTATATCATCGACGACGGCGTCGTGATGCGACTGGCGCAGGATCGCTTCCACCTGACCACGACCACGACCGGCGCGGCGCGCGTCATCGCGCAGATGGAAGATTACATCCAGACGGAATGGCCCGACCTGAAAGTCTGGTTCACCTCGATCACCGAGCAGTTTGCGACCATCGCGTTCAGCGGCCCGCGGGCGCGGGAAATGCTTGCGCCGCTGGTCGAGGGCGTCGATCTCTCCAACGCGGCGTTCCCACATATGAACGTGCGCGAGGCGCGTATCTGCGGGGTTCCCACGGGTCTGGCGCGCGTCAGTTTCACCGGCGAAATGGGTTTTGAGGTCAACGTTCCCTCCGACTATGGCCGTTTCGTTTGGGAGGCCCTGCACGCCGAATGCCTCAAATGCGACGGCGTCGTCTACGGCCTCGATGCGCTGCTGATCCTGCGCGCCGAAAAGGGCTACGTCGTCGTCGGCTACGAGACCGACGGCACGATGACGCCCGACGATATCGGCATGGGCAAGATGGTCGCGCACAGCAAGCCGGACTTTGTCGGCAAGCGCTCGCTGGCGATGGCGGATCTGGCGCGCGAGGGGCGCAATCAACTGGTCGGGCTGCTGCCGCAAGACCCGACATACCGGCTCGACGAGGGTTCGCAAATCGTCGGCGACGCGGCGCCCGCGATCGGAACGCCGGCTCTCGGATTCGTTTCATCGAGCTATCGCAGCGCCAACCTCGGGCGCACGATCGCCATGGGGCTGGTCGCTGACGGGCGCGCCCGCATCGGCGCGACGCTTTATGCGACGACGATGGAGGGAACCGTTCCGGTGCAGGTCGTCGAACCGATTTTCTACGATAAGGAAGGCAAGCGCCTCGATGCCTGACGCTCTTCGCCGATCTGTTTTCGAGGGCTGCGCGCTGCCCGACAATGCGCGCGTGACGGTGACAGCCTGCGGCTTCGCCACGCGCTATGTCTTGCGCGGCGGCGCCGAACTCGCCGATCCCGCAGCCGCCGCATTTGGCGCCCGGCCGCCGCTCGCGCCGATGCAAAGCGCCGTCAGCGGCTCGCGCGCCGCGCTGTGGATGAGCCCGGACGAATGGCTGCTCATCGACGAGGTCGTCAACCCCGATATCGGCGCGACGCTCGAGCAAGCGCTGGCGAACACTCCGCACGCGCTGATCGATGTCTCGCACCGAAATTGCGCCATTGACATCAGCGGCGAGGGCGCCGCGCGGTTGCTCAACGCCGGCGTCAATCTCGATCTCGATCTCGCGGCCTTCCCTCTGGGCATGGTGACGCGCACGCTGCTGGTGAAGGCGGAGATTGCGCTGTGGCGGCGCGCGGAACATCGTTTTCGTCTGGAGACGACACGCTCCTTCGGCCCCTATATCGCCGCCATTCTCAGCAAGGCGGCGAGCGATCAGGAATTTTGCTAAGGGTGTGTCGGCAAGAAGTTGTAGCGTCGCGACGACCCCCTCCCCCCTTGTGGGGGAGGGCCGGGGAGG
>JAYUFK010000055.1:0-6833 GCA_043739325.1 Methylocapsa sp.
GGGGCCACGATCGGGTCAGTTTGAGCAATTTCGGGCCGACGCTGTGGGCCGATTTCACTAAAAATGCCTGCGGCATGAATTTCGAGTCAGGCTCTTAGATGTGTAACGTGCCGACTGTCTCGATCGCGAGTGCAAGAGTTCGCGTCGATATCTGGTTCGACGCTTTCTGCGAAACACACCGCGTAAATTGGCGCACAATTGCCGAAACGACGCAAAAGATTTGCAAAATTCGCCGCGCCAGCGCCATCAATCGTCCCTAATGCCGCCGCTTGCCGTTACGCAAGCATTTCTTTGCTCCACACCGCGAACCATTGAAACTGAACAGAAAGGCGCCTGTGCGCATTCTTCTCATTGAAGACGACCATATGATCGGGCGCGCCTTAAGTCAGGCGTTGGCGCGAGAAGGAATGGCGATCGATTGGGTGCGCAATAGCCCTGATGGCGCCGATGCTCTGGCGACCGGCGGGCATGCGCTCGTTCTCCTTGATCTCGGGCTGCCGGGCGCAAGCGGCCTCGACCTCCTGAAAGCCGCGAGGCTCGCGGGAAATCGGGTCCCTGTACTCGTCGTGACCGCGCGCGATGGGCTCGATGATCGGGTTGTCGGGCTGGACCTTGGGGCGGACGACTATCTGGTTAAGCCGTTTGAGACTCGAGAATTGATCGCGCGCATTCGAGCGGTGCTTCGTCGCCAGTCAGGCGCCGCTCAGTCGATTGTCGAGACGGCAGAAATTGCACTCGACCTTGCGGCCCACGAGATGACTTATCGTGGGACGAAGCTTGTGTTGCCCGCGCGCGAATTCGCCTTGATGCGGGCGTTGCTCGATCGGCCAGGCGGCATTCTCTCTCGCGCCCAACTTGAAGAACGTTTGTACGGTTGGGGCGACGAAGTTGAAAGCAACGCGGTCGATGTCCTTATTCACTCGATACGAAAGAAATTCGACAAAGACATAATTCGCAATGTCCGGGGAGCCGGCTGGATGGCGCCAAAGGACAGTCAATGACCTCACTCCGTCGCTCCGCGCTGCTTTGGACAACGGCGATGCTCACATTCGTCGGAATCATCGCTTTTGCCGTTTCCTATGAAATGACCCGCAACGAAACGGCGAGCTTTCTCGATGGGCAATTGCGCGAGATCGCGGTAAACGTCGGAGACGGAATCGCGGACACGGAGGCTCCGATTTCCGGGCAGGATGCACAAGATCCTGAAGACGCGTTCGTTGTCACGCTCTGGGCGCGTTCGAGCGAACCCGTGAGCAAGCCCAAGAGCGGCGTCGCCATCGCGCGACAGTCAGTTCCAGGCTTCGCGACGGTGAGCGCGGGGGGCGAATGGTGGCGGGTATATTCCGTTGGCGGCAACGGTCGCACTGTCCAGGTCGCCCAGCGGATGGCCGTGCGCGAAGAAATCGCCCAGTCCGCGGCGATTCAAGCCGGCATTCCGATCCTGGCGGCCATTCCACTGACGTGGCTGGTCATTGGGTGGTCAATCGGACAGGCCTTGGCGCCGCTGACGGCTCTGACCGAATCAGTCGCGACGCGCAGGGCGAAGGCGAACGAACCGATTCCCGTCGCAGGCGCGCCTGTCGAAGTCATGCCGCTCATTGACGCCATGAACGGTCTGATCCACCGGCTACAGCAGTCGATGCTGCACGAGAGACAATTTCTGGCGGACGCCGCGCATCAATTGCGAACCCCGCTCGCCGCATTGCATCTCCAAATCGACAATCTGCAGGCCACGGCGGACGCCACCCAAGCGCCACCCGTCCTAGAGCTTCGCGAGGGCATTCGACGGGCATCGGCGATGGTGGACCAACTATTGCGGATGGCCCGGCTCGACGAAGTCGATAGCGCGCAACCTCGCCGGCCCATCGATCTGGCGGCGCAGATTACGGAATGCGTCGCCGATTTCGTTGCTTTGGCGGAGGCTAAGGGCGTCGATCTGGGCATCGCCGCGTGTGAGCCTACGATGATTCCAGGCGAAGCGAGCGAACTGAAAATGCTGTTTGGCAACCTGATCGATAATGCGATCCGTTATACGCCGTCGGGCGGCTCCATCGACGTTTCGCTGCGCTCTGCCGGCGCGTCGAAGTTTATCGAGATCGTCGATACGGGTCGTGGGGTGGCGATCGAAGACATGCCGCGGCTACGCGACCGCTTCTTTCGCGCGGCCCCAACCGACACAGAGGGCAACGGACTCGGGCTCGCGATCGCCGACGCGGTCGCCAGACGCAACGCAATGCGCATCGATTTCGCGAATCGCGATGATCGCAGCGGTCTCAGGGTTACCGTTTGGGTTGAAGCGTATGAGCAGAAGACCACGATGCGATCGCCGCCGAACGCCGCGTAGTCCGCTCCTCCGGCGATTGGCCGCAGCGACGCTCGGTCGAGCTAATTCCTAGCTAATTCTCCTCGCGTATCCGGTCGCCGGCCTCAAGCGCGCCTGCGATTCGAGGTTTGAGCTTTGGCACATACAATCGGTTGGAATGGAGCGCCCGAATGACGCGACCGGATAGCGATCAACTCTCGGCGATGATGAACAAGGTTCCGGAAGTCACGGCTTATTTCTGGATCATCAAGGTCATGGCGACGACCGTCGGCGAAACCGCAGCGGACCTACTCTCTACAAAACTGGGTCTGGGTCTGACCATCACGTCGTGGCTGATGAGCGCAGTTTTTGTCGTCGCGCTCGCTTTTCAGCTCAGGTCGCGCGCCTATTCAGCCCCGATCTACTGGCTCACCGTCGTCCTGATCTCCGTCGTCGGAACCCTGATCTCTGACAATTTGGTCGATGGGATGGGGATCAGCCTAGTCACGACATCGATCGTTTTTGCGGTCATCCTCGCTGCCGTCTTCGCCCTGTGGTTTCAAAGTGAGGGGACGCTGTCGATCCATACGATCGTCACGACCAAGCGCGAACTCTATTACTGGGCGGCCATCCTCGTCACGTTCGCCCTGGGCACTTCGGCGGGCGACCTGACGGCGGAGACATTGAATCTGGGCTACGGTCCCGCCGTGATCATCTTTGCAGCGTTGATCGCAACAGTCGCCTTCGCTCATTACTTCTTGAAAATGGACGCCATCCTCTCGTTCTGGCTGGCTTACATCCTGACCCGACCGCTCGGCGCCTCGGCCGGCGACTTTCTCGCGAAGCCGATCATTGCGGGTGGATTGTGTTTGGGGACCGTCCCCACGAGCGTGATCTTTCTTGCGATCATCCTCATGTTCGTCACCTATCTCGCCATCACGAAATCCGATCGGCGCATGCAGATCATACCCGAAGGATGATACGCGCTTCCGTGGCGGCTGCGTATCTCCGCACCGCTTGAATCAACATGCCGCGCGTTCGGATCCGCCCAGCCCCGCAACCAAACGAAAGGCTATTTCGCGATGACTCATGGATCATTGAAGATTGTGCTGATCACGGCCGCTATCGGCCTTGGCGGCGCCAGCATCGCGCGCGCCGATTGTGAGAGCGATCTGCTTCAGCTCGATGCGGCTTTCAAAACGCCCAGTCTAAAAGTCGAGGCCAAAGCGTCGCTTGACGACGCGAAGGTCAAAGCCGTGGCGGCGTTGCATAAGGATGACGACGCGTCCTGCCACAAGGCTATCGATGAAGGTATGAATAAGGCAGGCATGAAGTTGAAATAGCGTGTCCCGTTAAACTCAACGGAAGACGGTCGAATCGCGCGCGGCGTAGTTGTCTGGCGAACATTAAGCCTCCGGCAACTAAGCCGCGCAGTCGCCCGTGATCCTCGACTTGGACCATCTCAAAAATGACACAACCCTTATCGCCGATCATTGGATGAGTGCCCGCGGCATTGCGGACGGCTTTATGAGGCCGACAAAGCTCCGCCGAGTGGGCTGCCGAACCCCTCGCTCACTCTGCGCTAAGTCTGATCCGTTACTTGAGAAAGCGGCCATTCGCCGCGTCGACATGGCCAGCGCTATTTTCGGCGCTACATCTCAAGGAGCTAACTCGATGCCCGGAATTGTGAAAACTCTTGCCATGGCCGGCCTTCTCGTGTTCGGCGCCAGCAGCGCCGCGTTTGCGGATTGCGCTGCCGATATCGCCAAACTCGATGCCGCCTTGAAAACTCCAGCCCTCGCCGCCAGCGCCAAGGCTGCGTTGCAAGACGCGCGCGCGAAAGCGGATAATTTGGGCAAGAAGAAGGATGACAAATCTTGCGGCGCGGTCATTTCGGACGCGATGGCGAAGGCCGGCCAGAAAATGTAAACTGACCAATTGCCGGCTCCAATGCGCGGACGACGAGAGAGGAACGCGCGATGCTCGAACGCGTCAATCAAAGCGTCTTCTCATTGTTGTCCGCGCCACACGACCTTTCCGGCGGCGCGCTCTTGTTCGCGCTTGTGCTGGCGCAATGGGCGATTTTAGTTGGGCCGGCGCTGCTGGTCTTCCTTTGGGTATTTGGCGGCGCAGATGAGCGTCGCGCCGCGGTTCGTGCCTGCCTTTCGGCACTCCTCGCCTTGGCCGGCGCCGCGACAATTTCGAGCCTTTACTTTCATCCCCGACCTTTCGTGGATGGTCTGGCGCGCAACTATCTGCAACATGGTTCCGACAGTTCGTTTCCAAGCGATCACGCTACGCTGCTCTTCGCGCTTGGCTGGTCATTGGCGTTCGCGTCGCCGCCGATGTTGCGGGCGGCGTGGGTCATTCCGATGGCGCTCGCCGTCGTCGTCGGCTGGTCCCGTGTATTCTTAGGTGTGCACTATCCGCTGGACATTTCCGGCGCGGCGATCGTCGGGATCGTCGCAGCTCTTTGTCTTACCAGCGCGGGTGGCGGCAGGGCGACAGAGGCCCTTACGGACCTGGGTATCCGCGTCTACGATTGGCCGCTATCGGCATTCCGCCGGGGTCGCCGACCGAGATGATGTCAATGGCGCGGGTACGGTGATCGCTTCTGGCTATGCCACAACCAAAATCGACCCTTCTTCTTCCAATTTCAAGGCGAGACCAAGGTCTCTTGGTAAACATTTAAGCGCACTTGGGTGATCTTGATGATTTGAGGATTTCGGACTGGCTGCGCACACCTCACACTGCCCTAAGACAACGCTGCTAGCTTTCCAATCGCCGACGTGTCCGTTGCCTGCCAGGGTTCGTAATGAGCTCCGATTTGCGCAAGGGGCTGCCTCAGTCGCAGAAAGACGCGGCGCTCCGCCGCGGTCGCCTGCGCAGACGAATGGAGATGTGAAGCGAAAACCACCAAACTCAGACGAGCGAGCCTCGGCGCCGCTATCGTCATCGTGCTCGCGGCTGGCGTCAGCGGGGCAATGGCCAACGAGACCCCTGACTCACCGGCAAACGAGGCAGCCATTCTGGCAACTGCGAAAGTGACGCTCAGCCAGGCGATCGCAGCGGCGGAATTGGCCACCGGGGGCAAGGCGGCCGGCGTCGGCATCGAGGATCAAAATGGCGAAGTCCATTTTGACGTGACGATACTGAAAGACGATGCGCGCCAGAATGTCCTCGTCGATCCGAAGACCGGCGCCGTCATGAAAGTCGTCGCCGCGAATGCGGATATCAATAGCGAAGGCGCCGAGAGCGTCGACGGCGCCGAGGGCGCTGAAGGCGCTGAAGCCGGCGCGGAACATCCAGAAAACTGAAGTCGGTTATGGCGGCGCGGCGAGTGTAATCGCCACGCCGCCCTCGGTCGAACATTCAATTGGCCCATGTCCGCAGAGCGCGCTTGGCTTCATTTGGACGGCCCCGCCAAATTTCAATTGCGGCATCGGCGCCGTCGAAAGTCCGGACTCAATCGATTTCGCGTCCCTGCCTCCTTCGCAAGCGCCAGCGGTGCATCGAGCCTTCATTGGAGGAATTAACCTGCCTGAAGCCGTGCAAGACGCCGTCGAGCCGAAGAGCAAAAGTGTTGCGCTGATCATTGCTATTCTCGCCCTGACTCTGGCCTTGTCGGAAATTGGCGTCAAGAATTCGCAACACCGCTCGACCGAGAATAACATCCAGGCGTCCGACCTCTTCAACTTTTATCAAGCGAAGAAGATAAGATCGACTCTCCTGGAAAGCGGCGTAGCGACGATGGCAGTCAACCGTTTGGTCGCGACTGACCCCAAGATCGCACAGGCGATGGACAGACAGATCGACGTATGGAATGCGACAATCGCGGGATTTGCTAACGACACGAGGACACCCGG
The DNA here is from genome assembly GCA_043739325.1 of Methylocapsa sp. GTDB lineage: Bacteria > Pseudomonadota > Alphaproteobacteria > Rhizobiales > Beijerinckiaceae > Roseiarcus. The sequence continues at coordinate 6,169 of JAYUFK010000055.1, forward strand.
AGACAGCATGGGCGCCATTCTCGATCGCGCCAAGGCCGCGTCCAAAGCGCGTGAACTCTTCAATCGTCGCCTTGCGCACTACGAATTGGCGAGCGGCCTCCTTCAGATCGCTATCGTCTTGGCTTCCGCGGCGATCATCACCGGATTCGCGGCGCTGTTGTGGTTAAGCTCGGGCCTCGGCATCCTCGGCGCGGTGTTGACGGCGCTTGGTTTTCTGGCGTCGGCGACGTTCCCTCTGATCGGCTGATGACGCTAGCCGGCTAGAGGACGGTCCAACGCATCCGACTGCGGTTTTGATCCACGAAGCGTGCCGATCCCCGCCCTTGCGCGGTTAAGGTTAGACGCGAGCCGGATCATCCGGCCAAGCCGAAAGGCTTGATGGCGGCCCGCCAGCCTTCCCGATTGTCCGGCCCTTTACGTTTTTTTTTCGCACCGGCGCGGCGTGAACGGCCCGGCTCATTCGCGCCTAATTCTAACCGTGCAAAAGTGCGAGGGAGTTCAGTCAAGGATCGCCCCAGCATTCGGTCGACCGACTTGACGCCAACCAGGAGTGAACCATGAAAATGCACGTGCGTTACGCGACGACGCGGCGGGGCGTTTTGGGCGCAACTTTTTGCGCATCGCTTCTCTTGACGATTTCAGGATTGGGCGTGATCGCCCAGGAA
>JAYUFK010000056.1:0-6829 GCA_043739325.1 Methylocapsa sp.
GCGCGTGGGATGAAATTGCAGTCGCAAAGGTTGGTCAATAAGCGGAGTTCCCAATCTCGGCATTACCGCGACTTTCGTCTGTCAACGTGACAGTGCCGCTCTCACGCCCTTGTCGTATTTCGTGTGTACGTTTCCGAAAAGACCGTTACGGAGGCAGATTTCTTCGGATAGCGGTTACCATTGTGACCAGCGCCGCAGCAGAGACTGGATGGTTGGCGTCAGACGCGTGCGGTTGTAGGCGTCCGCCGCCTTCTTGATCGCTTCGGCCTGGGTCGGATAGGCGTGGATGACGCGGGCCAAAGTGCGCAGGCCTATCCCCGCGACGATCGCAAGCGTAATCTCGTTGATCATCTCGCCCGCATGACGGGCGACGATCGTCGCGCCAAGAATCCGGTCCGTCCGCTCCTTGACGTGTATCTTCACGAAGCCATACTCCTCGTCGTCAGAGATCGCGCGATCCACTTCGTGCATCGGGATGGTGAAGGTCTTCACCGGGATGTCCCGCTCGCGCGCCTCCCGCACATAGACGCCGACATGGGCGATCTCCGGATCTGTATATGTGCACCAAGGAATCGTCAGCGCGCTCAGTCGCTGGCGACCAAGGAACAGCGCGTTCCGAACCGCGATGCGCGCCGATGCGTCAGCGGTATGGGTGAATTTGTGCTCCAGGCAGGCATCACCTGCCGAATAGATGCGCCGATTGCTGGTTTGCAGGAAGTCGTCGACGCCGATCCCGACCGTGTTGTCGTAGTCGACGCCCGCGGCTTCCAAATTCAAACCCTCGACATTTGGCGCCCGGCCGGTCCCAGTGAGGATGGCATCGACCGCTACGGTGCTTTTGTAGTCGTCGCTGACCAGATCGACGTGCTTCTGCCCGCCCTCCAAGCGTACATTGACGGCTTTGGTGTTGAGCCGAACCTCGATGCCATCGCGTGCAAAGGCATCGGACAGTAACTGTGCGGCGTCGCGCTCCTCCTTGGGCAGGAAGAGCGGCTTATCCTGCGCGATGATGGTCTGCGCTCCGAAGCGGCAGAACGCCTGCGCCAGTTCGCAGCCGAGCGGACCACCGCCGATGACCAGCAGGCGGCGCGGCAGCTCTGTCAGGTCGAAGACGTTCTCGTTGGTCAGATAGCCGGCATCGACGAGGCCGGGAATCGAGGGCGTGTCTGGTCGCGCGCCAGTAGCTATCAGTGCTTTTTTGAAGCGCAGTTTCGCGCCATCTACCGTCAACGCATCGGGTCCAGTAAAGCATGCCTGGCCAAAGAACACATCCACGCCGGCCGCCATCAGCCGGCGCACCGAATCGGCTCGGCTGATGCGGGCGCGAATACCGCGCATGCGCTGCATCACTGCGGGAAAATCGACGCGGATATCGGCCGGGATGTGCGCGCCGTACTTTTCGGCATTGCGCATCTCGGCGTACAGACGCGACGTGCGGATGATCGCTTTCGACGGAACGCAACCAACATTCAGACAGTCGCCGCCGAGCAGGTTGCGCTCGATCAGCGCGACCTTCGCGCCCAGTGCCGCTGCGGCGTGCGCCGCCACAAGTCCCGCCGTTCCGGCGCCGACGACCACAAGACTGTATCGGTCCATAGGCGTTGGATTGCGCCATCCGGCTGGATGCACGTTGTCTAGCCGCTCGTGCTCGTGCGCATCCTTCGGAACTGATGGGTGTTGGCCGTCGCGCTTCTGCATCGTTGTGATCCGTGGGTGAACGGAGCTGCTACAGCCAGCCGCCGCGGAATCCGGCGCGCCGCAAACCGGCGCCAACATAGGGACAGTCCCGCATCAGCCGCCAGATCAGCTGGGTGCGATGATTTTCGATCATCATCACCACGATGCCTTGATCGAGCCCGAAGTGGCCGGCTGAAATCCAGGCGCCTCTGTCGTCGCTGGCGATGGTCGGATTGAAACTGCTGGTGAACTGCTGTGCGCATACCATCTCTGGATAGCGGTGAAGCATGTTGCGCGCGGCGCACATGGCGCTCTCGGGCGCGAACGGCAGTGACGCCAGCGCCGCCCATCCGCTGAGGGTTCCGTCATCGGGCCCATACGGCACGCCACGCGCGGCATAGCCAAACAAGCGGCGCCGCTCGTTGGCGAGCTCCGGCAACTGATTGCTGGGGCCATCACAAGCAGTCAGGCCCCAGCAATTTTCGTCGTAACCTGTGAACCCCTGGGGGTTGCGCCGGGCGTACTCACGCTGAACTTCGGTCGCGCGCCGGCTGTTCTCGAAATAGTCGCAGCGCTTCTCGCGCATGAAGCGATCCTGGATGCCACGAAAATCAATCCAGGCGTGCGAGAACTGGTGCACAAACAGCGGACCCGCATACAAAAAATCGTAGCCATAGATATTCTCCCACTGGTAGGTTGCGGTCCATGCCGCGTAGTGTTTTCCCTCGATTGGTTGCGTCGGCGATCCCAGCGCGAGCGCATACAGTACGATGGCCTCGTTGTAGCCGTCCCAACCGTAGTGCAGGAATCCGCACTCGGGCTTCCAGCCTTGCCGGATGGTCTTCTCTCCGCCCTGCGCCCAGCGCCAGTCGATGCGCCGGTACAGCGCTTCGACGATTCCGCGCAGCTCGGTTTCCTCGCCGCTGGGTTCGTTGAAATAGGTGCTTGCCGTTAGCGCGCCCGCGATCAGCAGCGCTGTATCGACCGTCGACAGCTCCGAGCGCCACACGCGAGCGCCGGTGTTCATGTCGAGGAAGTGATAGTAGAAACCTTTGTAACCGGTCGCTTCGGGACCGCCGCTCTGATCACTGTCATGGAAGAAGCGCAACACGGAAAGGCTGCGTTTGACCGCATCGGCCCGCGCCATCCAACCGCGTTGCACCGCCACCGGATATGCCGACAACGCGAATCCGACGACGGCGATGCTGGATGGCGAATTCTCGCGCGAGGTGTCGGCGATAAGTCCGTTGGCCGGATTTACCGCGTGCAGGAAGTAGCCGAACGCGGCGCGCTGCAGTCGATCGAGCAGCGCTTCGTCGCTTGGCGCAGTGTCCACAGAAACTACTCCGCGACTTTAGAGGAACGCTGGAACCGCAGCAGCGGCGCGTGGACGCGTTTCCGACGGGTGAGATAAAGGCGCGGTCCCGGCGATTAGCGTGCTGCAGCCCTCTGCAAGCCCCCATACTGAGCTGCTGGCGCAGCAATGGAAATAGTGCGTCTGTTTCTTCGCCCGCATACTGCTCTACGCGGCGCCTCGTAGCTGGAACTAAATTATCGACGAACGTTCCGCCTGGCACCATCGGCGGGACCGCCGTACCGGGACGAGCCAACGCCACCATCGTGATTTCGACCACTTTGCGGCCCCAATTGGCCCCGCTAGAGACTGGGGTTTGGATAAGTACCGAACCTCAGAGAGGATTCGCGATTTCGTGATTCTACATGTCGTTGTTGCAGCAATGCTCAATAAAAAATACGCGCGCCTGGTCCGAACCAGTCCTGCGACACATGCGATGGCCGAGCCAACCCCAAACATTGCCGCGAACAACTCGGTCATTGCCTACACCTTTGCCTGCCTGACGCCCGCGTGGATAAGGCTTTATCAAGAGGGCGCCTCGCGTTAAGTGTCAACGCCGGAGACAAAGGGTCCCAGAGCAGTCGAGTGAACGGCTTCCTCGTCCGTCGAGTGCATGCTTCGCAGGCTCGGGATGAGAACAGTTGGCGGGTTTCGAATCTCCCGACCAGATCGCGCAAAGCGCGCTATCGCGCGTGGCGCGCCGACAGTCTTGGAAATAGGAAAGACGCCTCCACTCGGTCTGTTCGATTTATGCAACGCGCTCGCTGTTGAGCATATCGAGGACCGGGCAGACGGAGGACAGGTTGCCGGCGCACTGCATGACTGTTTGCGCCAGGATGCGTTCAAGTCTGGTCAGGTCAGAGAGCTTGGCCCTGACGCTTTCCAGGTGGCTGCTCGCAAGTTCCTTCACCTCGGCGCATGACGTGATTTTCGAAGCGTTCAGGCCGATCAACGCGCGGATTTCATCCAACGTGAACCCAAGTTCACGCGAACGCCGGATAAAGGAGAGGGTGCGAGTGTGTTCCGGTTCATAAGCCCTTCGTCCTCCTTCAGTGCGAGGCGGGGCCGGGAGCATTTTGATCTTCTCGTAGTACCGTATGGTTTCGATGTGCACGCCGGCTTGGCGTGATAGTTCGCCTATCGAAAGAACCGCAGCTCGCGCATTCGTGATCGATCCCATCAAAAAACCTCTTGCTCCTGTAGCCCCTACAGGATGCAGCATATGATCGTCGCAATCAAGGAAGGCGAGTTTATGAACGAGATTCTTGGCGAAGCGGGCCGCTTGGCAACAGGCGCTGCGGATGTTGTGGCGCAGTCGGATGACGCCACCGGAGATCGCAAGCAAAAACTCCTCGCGGCGGGCGGCATTCTGGCTGCGCTCGGCGCGGCCTCATGCTGCGTCGTCCCTTTTACCCTGTTCACGCTGGGCGTCAGCGGAGCATGGATCGGGAATCTGACCGCGCTTGAGCCATATCAGCCAATCTTCGCCATCATCGCGGTCGCATTCCTGGGCTACGGATTTTACCTCGTCTACCGTAAACCAAAAGGCGCCTGTGCCGAAGGGTCCAATTGCGCGAGGCCAAGCTCGAACCGCGCCGCGATGGCAGGGCTTTGGGTAGCGTCGGTCCTCGTCATCATTGCGCTTGGTTTCCCACGGCTTGCCCCTCTGTTCCTTTAAACTCGGAGAAAAATAATGTTCCGCACTCCATTGGCGGTCGCCGCTCTCGTTTTGGTGATTTCCGCGTCATCGGTCCAGGCCGGTGAGAAAACAATTGTCCTCAACGTCGACAAGGCTACTTGCGCACTCTGCGGGCCAATCGTGAAGGGCGCGCTTTCGAAAGTCGATGGCGTCAAGAACGTTCAAATTGTCCAGGGAGGCGCAACCGCCTCGGTGGTGGCGACGGTCACATTCGATGACGCCTTGACCGGAGTTTCCAGCCTCATCGCCGCGACGACAAATGCCGGCTACCCGTCGCAACTCGCGAACTGAGCGGCTGCCTGTTGCGCATCGTCATCCGGTAAACAGGAAATCCAGTCATGAGCGATTGTTGCGCGCCCAAGCAGAGCGGAAAGACCTACGATCTAGCCATCATCGGAGCTGGCTCCGCTGGTTTCTCGGCTGCCATCACTGCCGCCGAACAGGGCGCGCAGGTCGCGCTCATTGGCGCCGGCACGATTGGCGGAACATGCGTCAACGTCGGCTGCGTGCCCTCAAAGGCTTTGATCCGCGCCGTTGAAACCGTGCATCAAGCGGCTTCGGCCAAGCGCTTTTCCGGCATCAGTGCAATTGCTCGTGTCGATGATTGGCAAGCCACGGTGCGCCAGAAGAATGACCTTGTGTCGGGTCTTCGGCAGGCCAAATACGCCGACCTGTTGCCAGCCTATAACGGCGTTGCCTATCGCGAGGGCGCGGCGCGTCTTGCCGAGGGCGGAGTCAGCGTGAACGGGGAGCACGTTTCAGCGGGCAAAGTCGTCATAGTGACCGGCGCACGTCCGGCGGTTCCCGCCATTCCGGGCATTGAGGGCATCCCATATCTCACCAGCACCACGGCGCTCGAACTCGAAGCTCTGCCGCGTTCCTTGCTGGTGATCGGCGGTGGCTATATCGGCGCGGAGTTGGCGCAGATGTTCGCTCGCGCCGGCGTCGCGGTGACGCTGGTGTTTCGCTCACGACTGCTGCCGGAAGCCGAGCCGGAAATCCGTTCGGCCCTACATGGCTACTTCGCCGATGAAGGGATCACGGTCATTGGCGGCGCATCCTATCGCGCCATCCGCCAAACGCCGGCCGGCGTGGCCCTCGATCTCACCCGCGACGCCCGGCCAGTCACGCTGGAAGCCGAGCGCGTGTTGATCACGACTGGCCGCACCGCCAATACAGATGGCCTCGGTCTCGCTGAATTTGGTGTCAAACTCGCGGCGAATGGCGGCATTGTGGTTGATGATCGCATGCGGACGACACGGCCCGGCGTCTATGCCGCAGGCGACGTGACCGGCCGAGATCAGTTCGTCTACATGGCCGCCTATGGAGCAAAGCTCGCGGCTAAAAATGCGCTCAACGGCGACAGTCTCAGATATGACAATTCCGCGATGCCCGCCGTGGTGTTCACCGACCCGCAGGTAGCGAGCGTCGGCCTGACCGAAGCAGCCGCGCGCGCGGCGGGTCACGATGTGCGCACTTCGGTTCTGCCGCTTGAATACGTGCCCCGCGCCCTGGCGGCCCGCGATACACGCGGCCTTGTAAAGCTCGTGGCAGACGGCAGGACCCGGCGACTGCTCGGAGCGCATATCCTCGCTCCCGAAGGGGCCGACAGCATCCAGACTGCGGTCATGGCAATTCGGGGCGGCATGACGATCGACGACCTGGCGGAAACTATTTTCCCCTACCTCACAACCGTCGAGAGCCTAAAGCTTGCGGCTCAGACGTTCGACCGGGATGTGAAGAAATTGTCATGCTGCGCGGGATGATCGAGAATTTCTCTGCAAGCGTCCGCCGGGTCCCTCGACATTTGTTCGGCGGTCGTGCTGTTCGCGGCCTTGCAGTAACCGCAGCCGTTTCCGCCTCGGATGGCGGCGTTACAACCGGGATGTTCACTTTTCAGAGAATTGTGTTAGGGCGTCAATTTGCGCAGGATCAGGTCCGGAGCGTCGCGAGTTGGGCGCGACGACGCCGGATACGGATGAAATTTGTTCGGCCGACTTTCGGCACTGTCACGTTGACAGACGAAAGTCGCGGTAATGCCGAGATTGGGAACTCCGCTTATTGACCAACCTTTGCGACTGCAATTTCATCCCACGCGC